>CAYNDW010000125.1:7719-11918 GCA_964395375.1 uncultured Cytophagia bacterium | reverse complement strand
AGCGCAAACTCTTGCGGCAAAAATCGCAAGGCCTGCCGATTACCGTGGGCCGAATGGAGGGCGATAGCATTCGCTATTTTCGCCGCGCCGATCTCGTCGTCTCCATGGCCGGTTATAACACGATCAGCGAGATCATGCTCTTTCGTAAAAATGCCCTCGTGGTGCCGCGCCCAGGACCGAGCGCGGAACAAACCATGCGCACGCGGCTCATGGCGCAACGCGCATTATTCACCACGATTGCGCCGCAAGCCTTGACCGGCGAAAACATGGCGGAGCAACTCTCGCAGCAGTTGCGCACGGGGCAAAAAATGCCGGAAGCGCACCTGCCAGACTTGCGCGGAGCGGGCCGCGTGGCGGAGTTTATTTTGCAAGACGGAATTTGAAACCTAGCATATGTCATTGTACTTCGTGCAGTCCTATACTCGTAGCGGCTGGGATTGCAATGTTTGCTCCGCGGAACAACATTTATATTGGGAAGAAGCCACGCACGCGGCCTGAAGATCGTGGTGCAAATGTGGGAATGCCGACAAAATAAAGTGCCCAAGTGATCTTCATGCCCGAGTGTTTTAATCGGGCCTCCACCAGCTTTCATAAACTGGATTCCCGCCCAAAGCACGCGGAAATGAGAGGCGGGTGAAATGGGAAAGTTATTAGCTCGGCGCTCCGTGGTTTTTAACGAGTATCCGTGTTTAAGTTTAAGCTGAACGAGGAGTCTCGTCGCGCAGCGCCAAACGTCATCGTGAGAGGAGAGCAACATGGCCGACAAAAAAATCCCATCCGTATTTCACGACAAACTGTACACGCTCGATATCGCCCTCGACGCGGAAAAAATGCGGGCGCCTTTCTCCGAATTGGCGCATCGCTGTCTCGGCGAAGAGTTGGAAGTGCGGCAGGTGACTGTCGAAGTGATTCGCCGCCGGAATCAACGTTGCGTCATTCGTTATATCGTCGAAATTTTTGATCGCCGTGAACAGCAGCGCTGGGACTGGCGCGTCATCGGCAAAGTCTACAAGGCGCAACGCGGCGAACGCGTCTATGCGGTGATGCAACGCCTGTGGGACAACGGTTTCAACCGCGACGCCGGCGATGATGTTTACATCCCAGAGCCGCTGGAATTCTCCTCCGAACTGTGCATGCTCTTTCAAGAAGAAGTGCCGGGCTTGCCGCTCAAAGTGTTGGCCAAGCAGGGCCACCAGCCTTTCCACTTCCGCCAACTCGCGCGCACGCTGGCGAAACTGCACCTCTGCCCCATCGTGCCCGACAAACCGTTTTTTGTGCGCGAGCATTTCTTGCGATGCCATCCGCGGTATCCTTTCCTGGCCCTTGCCTGTCCGGAATTAGAAACGAAGATCGAATACATCACCGCCACCGCGAAAAGCATTGAGGCGCAACTCATTGCCGACGCGCAGCTCACGCCGATTCATGGCGATTTTCATTTGGGCCAAGTGCATCTCGAAAACGGCACGGCCTGGTTGATTGATTTCGATGCGCTCGCGTATGGCGATCCCGCCTCGGATTTGGGCAACTTGCTGGTGTTCTTGCGGGGGAAAATTAGAAAGACGCCGGAGTTTGCCAAGCTCATCGAAGTGTTCTTGGAAGAATACTACTCTATTGTCGGCTCGGAATTGGGCCGGCGCATCTTGCTCTATGAAGGCTTGACGCATTTGCGCCGCGCCTGCAAAATTTTGCGCCTGCAAGACGAGGGCTGGCGCCGCCGCGTCGCGAAAATGATCGAGCAAGGCGTGAATTGCATTGAAGAGATGGGCAAAAGCGTTCATGTCGTGAACGACTTCCTCGCCCCGTTGGAAGAGGAAGAAGAGTTGGCCGAAGAAATGGTTTGAGCCGGCCGCGACATTTTTGCAAACAATCCTTGGGACACCACAACCGCAACTTTACCTGCACAGCTTATGAACGAAAACATTTGCGACCGACTGCGCGTGGGCCAGGCTGTTTCCCTCACCGGGAAATACCTCCGCGGCGAAGGTTTTCTCGCCGTGGAAATTTCTCCGGGCGAGGCGGAAGCCGAAATCACCGCCCCCATTCATGCGTTTGATGCGGAGCGATGCCTGTTGCGCGTCTTTGAACATGCGCTTCCTTTGCCGCAGCACCTCGAGGTCAAAGGTTTGGACGGCGAACCCAGCGGCTTCGCCGCGTTGCACGCCGGACGCATGATCAAGCTCAAAGGCGCATTTGAGCCGGCGCGCGGTTTCGTGCCGGAAAAAATCAAACTGCGCGAAACCCGGGAGTTCAATATAGAAGAAATGCAAGGCGTGATCACGCAGATTGAGCGGGACGCGCAACGCATATACATAAACGGCGTTTCGGTTTTAATTAATGAGCGCACGATTTTAGAAGATAGCAACGGTCATTTCGAATCTTAAAATCTGAAAGGAGCGCCTATGAGTGCAAGCACGGGTTTTGGCAATTTAAAAGCCGGCCAACGCGTCAAGGTCAAGGGTCGTCCCGACGCGCAAGGAAATTTTCAAGCCGTTGAAATCAGCGTCAAGCCGCCGGACGAAAGCGTCGCGCTGGAAGGCAAGGTGCAAGCGGTGGAAGCCTCGCAGAATCTGTTGCGCCTTATGAATCGCGACTTCATTTTGCCGCAAGGCGTCGAGTTGCGCAGCATTCAACGCCAAACCATCACGTTGCGCGATATAAAAGTCGGCGACTTGATCAAGCTCAAGGGCGCAACTCAGCCCGGCAACGGCGGCTTTAGCCCCTCCAAAGTGAAGATGCAAGAGAACAAAGGCTTTAACCTGGAAGAGTTGCAAGGCGACATTGAAAGCATCAATGCGAATGATGGCACCTTGCAAGTCTTGGGCTTCACGATCGTGACCACGGCTAAAACCAAGACCGAGTTGGAAGTTCTTGATCGTGCGCGCCGTGATGAACGCGGCGAGCGCGGCGAACGCGGCGATCGTGGCGAGCGCGGTGATCGTCCCCGCCGCCTCAACCGAGAAGGTTGAGCGCGCGCATTGAAGCTGGAAGATCGCAAGCTACCGGGGCTTGCCCTCGCGTTGGATGCGGAGGCAATGCGCGGTCGCCTCGCGCAGTTCGTTGCGCCGCAAACAGAGCGCAATGAACTTCGAATCGAACTTTTGAAGCATGCGCCGGGCAAGCGCTGCGTCATCGAATATCGCTGGGAAGCCGCGCGCGAAACTTCGCCGCGATCGCGCTTCATCGGCAAGCTGTATCGCAAAGACCGCGGCCAGGCGGTTTATGAAAACATGCGGCAGCTTTGGCAAGCCGCTGCGGGCACAAGTTTCAGCATGGCGGAGCCGCTCGGATATTTGCCGGAGCTTGGCATGGTGCTGCAACGCTTCATCCCCGGCACAAGGCTTTGCGATTTTTCGCCGAGCGATGACTTGCCCGCGGCCATGCACGGCGTTGCGGAAAACTTGGCGGCGCTGCACGGTCTTGCGCTTGCTGGCGGGGAAACCCGAGGGCTGGAAGATCATCTCCGCAAATATTGTCACCCCGGGCCCGAAGTTTTGCTGACCACTTGCCCGGAGTCGGCAGAGTTGGTGGAACGCTTGCTGAACGGATTGCGCGCGGATATGTCGCTCGCGCTCGCGCCGTTGGTGCCGGTGCATGGCGATTTGAATCTGGCGCAAATTTTTATCTCCGATGCGCGCGCTCGGTTTATTGATTTCGACGGCTCTTGCCTTTCGCACGCGGCGTTGGATCTCGGCAATTTTCTAGTCACTTTGCAAGTGCATTTTCCGCAGCAATATGAAGCACTAGCGCAAGCGTTTTGGTCGGGCTATTTAAACCGCCGCTCGCCGCAAACGCTTCACGGATTGCAAACCTATCAAGCCTTTGCTTACTTGCGGCGCGCCGTGATTTGCGCGCGCACGCCGGAAGTTTCCGAGTGGCGGCAACAAGTGCGCAGCCTGCTCGAGGCCGGTAACGCGCTGCTGGGCTGATCACAACGGTAGCTCCGAATATTGAGCGCTCGAGCATAATGCAAACAAACGTTCGTAGTAACGCCTTATGAGTTTAGATCTTCAAATTCGGTAATCCCTCCACTCGCTGTCATGCAGAAGGGATTTTTTACTCGCCGGCGATAGTGCCCAGTGCTTAAAAAGATTCCCGCTGAATGACACGTTTGGATCGCGCGGTATGTTAAACAACTAATGAAGCGTTGCAGAGCATGGAGCGCCCGTTTATCTACATCGCCGGATTGCGCCGCAGCGGCT
>CAYNDW010000125.1:0-7619 GCA_964395375.1 uncultured Cytophagia bacterium | reverse complement strand
TTGCAGAGCATGGAGCGCCCGTTTATCTACATCGCCGGATTGCGCCGCAGCGGCTCAACGGTTTTAAGCGAAGCGCTGACTTCATTGCCGCATTCGTTCATCTTCCGCGAGCCGCGCGTGGCGGAGAATCGCTTCTCCGTGCATGACAGCGACGCGGAATTGTTCTTGCAAAAATTCGGCGTCGATCTTCTCGACTTCGAGCGGCGCTGGTGGCCCAAACGCAAGCTCATTCCGGAAGCTTTCAAAAACGAACTCCTCCCGCAGCTCTTGCCGCTCGTCGGGCAAATTGGCATCAAGGAAATTCGCCATGACCGTTGGCGGCGCTTATTCCGGCTTTTTCCGGAGATGAAAATTCTATTGACGGCGCGCGATCCGCGCGACATTTATTTGTCGCTGCATGATAAAGTCAAAAACGATCGCGTCACGTGGTCCGGCATATTTTCTCCTGATGGCGTTTTTTGCGCGGAAGCCGTGGCCGAAGGCTTGAATGCAGAATTTCGCGAACAACTTGCGATGCTCGAAACCGCGGATTGTCTTAAAGTCAAATACGAAGACCTCTGCGCCGATCCCGCGAAATTCGAACAGGCCAAAAGTTTTGTGGGCAGCGCGCTCGGGCGCGTCGGCGAAGTCGGCGCGTTCAATGCCGCCAACCCAATGCGTCTTGGCGAATATAAGTTGCACGGTAACGCCATTACCGGACGCAGAATTCAGCGTTGGCAAAATGAAACCGAGGAAAAGCTGCTGGCCGAGGCGCAACGCACATTCGATTTGATGCCGAAGTATTGCCGCTTTTGGGAATACCAAGTTTAAAAGGGTTTGATGTAAAAGCCAAGACTTCATCTTTATAATAAAGGAAACGCATGCCTGCGGTCAACGGCAAACAATCTCTTCCGACGAGCAACGGCAAATCTTCGAGCAAGCTGAATCTGCGTGGCCTGTGGCACATCTTCACCGTTTTTGGCCGACACTATAAGAAATACGCGAAGATTCTCGCCATTGCTTTTGTCTTCATGCTGCTCACCATCGGCGTGGGCGCGCTGACGCCGTGGCCGCTCAAGTTGATTTTGGATTACGTCATCTTGCAGCAGCCGTTGCCGGAAGAAGCCGGGTTTTTGAATGCCTGGTTCGTGGACCATCCCAAGAAACTGCTGTTCGTGCTCGCGTTTTCGATTTTGCTCCTCACGATTGTAGACGCGATTTTTTCTTATATCAGCAAGTTTTGGATGTCGAGCACGGGCGAGCGCATCAATGCCGACATTCGCGAGCGCGTGTTCGCGCATCTGGGCCGGCTCTCGCTCTCGTTTCATGATTCCTCGCGCACGGGAAATCTCATTTACCTGCTCACCTCTGATGTGAAGCAGATGAAGGACATTCTCATCGACATGCCGCAGGAATTGGTCACCCGCGTGCTCACGATTTTGATTTACTCCGGCCTGCTCCTGTGGCTGGATTGGCGCGTGGGTTTGCTCGCGCTAGCCACGTTGCCGGTCGTCTATTGGGTTTCGAAAGTTTATGGCTTCGATTTGCGCTCCACCGTGGTGCAACGGCGCACGCGCGAAGGCGCAATCGCTTCGTTCATTTCGGAAAACGTCAATGCCATGGCCGTGGTGCAGGCCTACGGCCGTGAAGAGAGCGTGCGCGAGCGCTTTCACGAAGAGAACAATGCCAGTTTGCGCGCGACGTTGGAAGGCTTGCGCATTCGACGCACGTACGGCCGTTTCACTGATTTCTTCATGCTGCTGGGCACATGCACCATTTTATATGCCGGCGGCCGCTTCGCTATGACGCGCGAAATCTTGCCCGGCACGTTGTTGGTCTTGCTCGCCTATACGAAGGAAATCTATGACGCGTTGAACAAGTTCGCGCGTTTGTATATGAATCTCATCACCGCGCAAGTTTCCGGCGAGCGTTTGCTGGAGTTGGTAGAAAGCGACATGGTGATGACGGACGACCCCGGCGCCCTGCCCGCGCTGGCGCTGCGGGGACAAATCGAATTTCGCAACGTGACTTTTGCTTATAAACCCGGCCAGGAAGTGTTGAAGAACGTCAATTTCTCCGTGGCGCCCGGCGAGACCATTGCGCTCGTGGGCCACAGCGGCGCGGGCAAAACCACGCTCATCAGTTTGCTCATGCGTTTTTATGATCCGCAGCAAGGCCAGATTTTAATCGACGGCCATGACATTCGCTCCTTCACGCGGGAATCGCTGCGCGCGCAATTGACCATCTTGTTGCAAGAGGCGCAACTCTTCCGCCGCAGCGTGTTGGAGAATCTCGCGTTCGGCCGGCCCGAGGCCGCGGATCAAGAAATTATCGCAGCCGCGCGCGAAGCCGAAGCGCACGAGTTCATCATGCGCATGCCGCAAGATTACGACACGATGATTTACGAAGGCGGCGACAATCTTTCGGGCGGACAAAAGCAACGCCTCAACATCGCGCGCGCGCTCTTGCGCGACACGCCGATTCTCATTCTCGACGAGCCGGCAACGGGCCTCGATGCGCGCGCCGAAGCCGCGGTCCACCAAGCGTTGCGGCGCTTGATGGCCGGGCGCACGACCTTCATCGTCGCGCACAAAATCGCGACGATCGCGCACGCCGATAAAATTTTGCTGTTGGAAGAAGGACAAATCGCGCACGCGGGCACGCACGAAGAGTTGCTGCGCAGCAGCGCGCGCTATCGCGAGTTTTATGCGCTGCAAGACCACGCCCGCTTGCGCCAAGCTTTTACGCGCAACTTTGCCGAACAAGAGAACTAGCGTCGGATTAAAAATCGCCGTTCCCTTAACTCCAATACGAATGAAATCTCTGTAAGCGGATAAAGCAAGCGGGCCTTATCCGCTTACCTCTGATAATCCGCTTACAAAAGGCTTTTTGATTGCGGCTTCTCCACGGTTGCACCTAAAATTTCTCATTATGGCCAAAAGAAAATCTCGACATACCAAAGCCGGCGCGGAAACGCTGAACTATCGCACGCTGTGGCGCTTGTTCCGCACCTTTGCCGTGCATTATAAGAACAATTGGAAACTGCTGACGCTCGTCTATATCAGCTTGCTCTTTTCCGTGCTGTTCTCGGTGATTTCGCCGTGGCCGCTCAAACTCATCATCGACCACGTCATTCTGAACATTCGCTTGCCCGAGCGCGCCGCATGGTTGGATAATTGGTTCGGCACGAATCGCATCGAGTTGCTCGTGTTTCTCGTGGTCGCTTATTTCGTCATTCAGCTTTTGAACAGCTTGATTTCTTTTGTGCATTCCATCGGCATTCTCATGGCGGGCGAGCGTATTGTCGCCGCGATTCGCGCGCAACTCTTTGGTCACATGCAGCGCCTTTCGCTTTCGTTTCACGGCCAGGCGCAATCGGGCGATATGGTCTATCGTCTCACCTCGGACGTGCGCGACATCATGGGGCTGCTCATCCGCGTTCCGGAAAACATCGTCTTTCGCCTCACGGTCATTCTCGTTTTCAGCAGCATCATGTTCGCGATTCATTGGCGGTTGGCGCTGGTAGCGCTCAGCATGATTCCGCTGATGCTTTATTTCAACCGGCGTTTCGGCAAAGGCGTGCAGCGCGCGACCCGCAAGAAGCGCGCGCAAGAAAGCGAAGTGAGCATGGTCATCTCCGAAACCGTGAGCGCCATGGCGCTCGTGCAGGCCTATGGCCGCGAAGAGCATCAGCAAACGCGTTTTGAAAATGAAAATCAACTCAGCCTGGCCTCGGGCATTACGGCGATGCAGCTTTCAAAAATTTTCAAACGCCTCAACGACGTGCTCGTAGCGCTCGGCACGTTTGGTGTGGTGTATTACGGCGGCATTCTGGTGTTGGACGGGCGTCTGTTTCCCGGCACGCTCGTGTTGTTTATGTCGTATCTCAAAAGCCTGTACGGCCCCATTGATAAATTCGTCGAGATGCTGCTCGACATTGCCGGCTCGCAAGTTTCGGGCGAGCGCATACTCGAGATCATCGAAAACGATCAAGTGGTAAAAGAGTCGCCGCACGCCGTGGCGGCCCCGCCGTTTCACGGCCGCGTCGAATTTCGCGACGTGGACTTTTCCTATCACAATCGCGGCCCGGCTTTGGAAGACGTCGGTTTTACGGCGCTGCCCGGCGAGACGATCGCGCTCGTGGGCCACAGCGGCGCGGGCAAGACCACGCTCGTGCGTTTGTTGATGCGCTTTTACGATCCGCAACGCGGCCAGGTTTTGATTGACGAGCAGGACGTGCGCGATTTCAAACTCAAATCGCTGCGCGATCAAGTCACCATTCTCATGCAGGAAGCCAAGCTCTTCAATCAAACCGTGAGCGAGAATATTGCGTTCGGCAAAGAGGGCGCGACGGAAGAGGAAGTGTTGCGCGCGGCGCAATTGGCGCAAGCCCACGACTTCATTGCGCAATTGCCCGAAGGCTATGACACGATGATTTACGAAGGCGGCGAGAATTTTTCCGGCGGCCAACAGCAACGCATAAACATCGCGCGCGCGCTCATTCGCAACACGCCCCTCATCATTCTCGATGAACCCGCGACCGCGCTCGACGCCGCCACCGAAGCCAAGATTCACGAAGCGCTGCACGCATTGACGCGCGGCAAAACCACGTTCATCATCGCGCACAAGTTCGCCACCATCGCGCGCGCCGATAAAATCCTCGTGCTCAAAGAAGGCCGCCTCGTCGGTTTTGGCAAGCACGAAGACTTGCTCGTGACCTGCGACGAGTATCGCGAACTCTACGAACTGCAATTCGGCGCGAACACAGTGTATGCCGAAAACTGAAAATGGTTTACTACTCTTTTCAAGTTTAGTAAAGCTTGTTGTGCAAGAAAGGAGTTGCTCCGATGTCGAAGCGCAAGCACATCCCGGAGAATTGTGAGTTTCCGCAACTCTTCGAAATCGTCGAGCCGCACAAGCTCGCCGCGAAACTGCAAGTGTATTTAGATCCGGCTTCCGGCAAACTCCAAGTCGAATCGTGCAAGATCGACGAGTTGAATTATAAACCGGGCGGCGGTTGCCGCCTCGCATTCACCGCGAGCATTCACGATCTCCGCGACGGCGCAAGTTGCCGGCAAGCTTACTATGGCCGGCTCATGCAAGCGCACGATCAGCAACGGCTCGCGGGCTTTTTGGAGCAAAAAAATCTCACGCCTCCGCGTTTTGGCCCGGCCCTGATTCACATGCCGGAATGGGAGTTGATCCTGTGGGCCTATCCCAATGATCCGCGCTTGCCGGGTTTGGCCGTGTTGGCGAACACGGAAAAAGTTCTCGCGCTCGCGCAAGCCGCGCCGGAAAAATTCGGGATGGTTGAGCCGCCCGCAACGCTCACCGAAAAACAGACCAAGTACGTTTCCGGCAAACGCGCCGGTTATCTTTATTATGCGCAGCCGCGCGCTGCGCTCGGGGCTGAGGCGACGTTCGCGTTTTATGGCAAAGCCTATAGCAACGGCAGAGGCGAAGCGGCTTACGAGATCATGCAAATGATTTGGCAAAGCGAGGGGTGCCGTCGCGGCGATTTTTTGCTGCCGCAACCGTATAGCTACGACGCGGAAAATGACATCGTTTGGCAAGAAGCCTTCCCCGGCCAATCCTATGCGAAGATTGCAGGCGGCCTTCCCGATTTGCCGGAAGCGGCGCGGGAAATCGGCGGGCGTTTGGCGGGCTTTCATAATTGCGCGTTGGCGTTGCCGCAAGAGATGACTTTCGATTTTCAAGTGGAAGACGTGCGCCGCAATCTCGGCGCGATTGCCGAAGCCTATCCGGATTATGGCGAAGACTGCGCGGCCCTCGGGCAAAGGCTCATGGCCGCGGCCGAGCGTCTCGGCCCGGGCCCGATCACGCCCTTGCACGCCTCCTTCAAATTTAGCCATATCTTCGCGACGGACAAGGGCCTCGGGTTCATCGATTTCGACGGCGCAAACTTGGGCGATCCCGGCTTTGACGTGGGCCGCTTCATCGCGCACTTGTACAAGATGAAAACGGATTGGCATATCGAGCCGGAGATCGCGGACGCGACGATTGCGAGTTTCATCGCCGCATACAATCGCGCCGCGAACGCGCCCTTGTCGCAAGAGCGGATCGATTGGTTTGCCGTGAGCCATTTGATCGCTAGCCAGATTTACAAATCGGTCAAACACATGGATGATTCCTCCGTGAACAAGCTTTGGGAAATCGCCGAGGAGTTGTGCCCGGCGTAATCATCTTTGTTGTGCGTTGATTTTTGACTCTCCTCGGGTTGTCATTCTGGAAGAACCTTCCCTCGCACTGGGACGCGTGCCGAGCACGAGGACAGGCTCTTGCAGAAGGATATTGTCGGCGTGCGCTTTTGATCCGCGTGCGCGCCAAAAGAATTTTCAGAGCATAGAAAGCCGATCGCGTCATGGACTTCAACTTCACCGACGAACAACTTGCGCTTAAAAAAGAGATCGTGCTCTTCGCGCAAAACGAATTGAACGCCGATCTCATCAAGCGCGATAAAGAAGCATACTTCTCGCACGAGAATTGGAAGAAGTGCGCCGCATTCGGCGTGCAGGGTTTGCCGTTCCCAAAAGAATATGGCGGCAACGAAGCGGACGTGGTGACAACGATGCTCGCGATGGAGGGTCTCGGCTATGGCTGCCGCGACAACGGGCTCGTGTTCGGCATTAACGCGCAGATGTGGAGCGTGCAAATGCCGATTTGGGAATTCGGCTCGCTCGAACAGAAACAAAAATATCTCCCGCGCCTCATCAGCGGCGAAATGATCGGCGGCCACGGCATGACCGAGCCCGACTCCGGCTCCGATGCGTTTAGTTTGAACAGCACCGCAATCCGCACAGGCGAAAGCTATGTGCTTAACGGCTCCAAAGTTTTCGTCTCCAACGGCCCGGTCGCCGAAGTGTTTGTCGTCTTCGCGAGTGTGGATAAAACTAAAGGCTTCATGGGCGTCACCGCGTTTTTGATCGAGCGCGGCACGAAGGGTTTTCGCGTCGGCCCGGGCATGAGCAAGATGGGGCTCAAAACTTCGCCGATCTGCGAGCTGTTCTTCGACGACTGCGAAATTCCCGCGAGCGCGCGCCTCGGCAAAGAAGGCCAGGGCGCAAACATCTTCAGCGCTTCGATGGAATGGGAGCGCAGCTCCATTCTCGCGAACTACGTCGGCGCGATGGAATTTCAACTCGAACGCTGCACGCGCTATGCGCGCGAGCGCAAGCAATTCAACAAGCCCATCGGCAAGTTTCAAGCAGTCGCGCATCGTTTGGTGGATATGAAGCTGCGGCTCGAAACTTCGCGCTTGTTGCTTTATAAAGTCGCGTGGCTGAAAAAGACGCAGGGCAAATGTCCTATGGAAGCCGCGCTCGCGAAGCTCTATCTCAGCGAAGCGTGGGTCGCCTCGTGCATGGACGCGGTGAAGATTCACGGCGGCTACGGCTTCATGACCGAATACGAGTTGGAACGCGACCTGCGCGACTCCCTCGGCGGCGTGCTCTATTCCGGCACTTCGGATATTCAGAAGAATATTGTTGCGAGGTATTTGGGGGTGTAGAAGTGGAGTGATGGAGTGATGGAGTGATGGAGTGATGGAGTGATGGAGCGATGGAGCGATGGAGTGGTGGAGTGATGGAGTGATGGAGTGATGGAGTGATGGAGTGATGAAA
>CAYNDW010000124.1:7089-12016 GCA_964395375.1 uncultured Cytophagia bacterium | reverse complement strand
CCCCGAGCGCAAACTGCTCGTGATTCAAAACGGCATTGACCCGCAGCGCTTTTTCCCCGACGCGCAAACGCGGCAACGCGTGCGGCGCGAATGGCAAGTGCGCGACGACGAAGTTCTTATCGGCCTCGTCGCGCGGCTCGATCCCATGAAAGATCATTCGACCTTTCTACACGCGGCAGCGATACTTGCAAGAGAGCGCCGGTCGGTGCGCTTTATCTGCATCGGCGACGGCCCGCAAGAATATCTGCGCGCGCTGCAAGCGCTTGCGAGCGAGTTGCAGCTTCAAGCGTGTTTGATATGGAGCAATGGCCGCGAGGACATGCCCGCAGTTTACAACGCGCTCGACCTGCTCGCTTCCAGCTCGGCCTATGGTGAAGGCTTCTCGAATGTCATCGGTGAAGCCATGGCGTGCGGCGTGCCGTGCGTGGTCACGGACGTCGGCGACTCCGCGCAAATCGTCGGAACGACCGGCATTGTTGTTGCGCCGAATGATCCGCGCGCATTGGCGAGCGCATGGCAACGCACTTTAAGCGAAGCGCCCGAACAACGTCATGCGCGCGGCGTGCAAGCGCGGCAACGTATTGGTGAAAATTTTTCTACTGCCGCACTCGCGCAGAAAACTGCAGAAGCTTTGACGGCGCTGTTGCAAAACGATTGAGCTCATCTCTCGTAACGGTCATTCAGCAGGAACCCTTTTCAGTTCTGGAGAGCAACGCCAGTGCTTAAAAAGATTCCTTCTGAATGACACGTTCTAGAGGGCAATTACTGAATTTGAAAATCAAAACTCATAATGGGGTTCGCGCCAATGGAAACGGTTAGTTGCTAGGCTTGAATCGTGATCAATCTCGTCCACATCATCACCACGCTCGACGTTGGCGGCGCGGAGATCATGCTCTACAAATTGCTCGGTCGCATGAGCCGCGCGCGCTTTCAGCACACCGTCATCGTGCTCGCGCGTAACGGCAGCGTGGGAGAAAAGATCGAGCAACTCAGCATTCCCGTGCTCGCGCTCAATCTGCGTCGCGGTGCTCCGAATCCTTTTGCAGTGTTCAAACTCGCGCGCGAGTTGCGCAAACTCAACCCAGACGCGATTCAAACGTGGATGTATCACGCCGATTTGCTCGGCGCTTTGGCCAATCAACTCGCAACGCGCGCGCCGCTCGCATGGGGCATTCGCCATAGCAATCTCGATACGCAGCACAACAAGCGCAGTACGCTGCTCGTGGCGCAAGCTTGTGCGCGGCTCTCGCACAAGCTGCCAACACGCATCGTGTGCAACTCCGAAGTCGCGCGCGTGAATCACGTCGCACTTGGATATGATGTTAGCAAGATGCTCGTATTGCCGAATGGCTTTGATCTCGCCGCGTTTCAGCCTGATTTAGAGGCACGCAGCTCCGTGCGCCGCGAGCTTGGTGTGTTGGAGCAAACTCTGCTCATTGGCCTCGTGGGCAGGTTTGATCCACAAAAGGATCATCGTAATTTCATCGAAGCCGCGGGCCTGTTGCGAAGAGCTTTTTCGAATGTTCATTTCGTTCTCTGCGGCGAGCGCATTACCGAGGAGAATGATGAGTTGGCCGCGTGGATAAAAGCTGCGGCGCTCGAAAAGAATATTCACTTGCTCGGCCGCCGCGATGACGTTCCGCGTTTGACCGCGGCGTTCGACATTGCAACTTCCTCGTCATTGGGCGAAGCGTTTCCGAACGTGATCGGCGAGGCCATGGCCTGCGGCGTTCCTTGTGTTGTAACGGATGCCGGTGACTCCGCGATGATTGTAGGCGCGACCGGACGCGTCGTGCCCGTGCAAAATTCCCGCGCACTCGCCGAAGCATGGCGCGAGTTGCTTTTGCTCAGCCCCGAGGAGCGCGCTTATTTAGGCCAAGCCGCGCGCATGCGAGTGCAAGAGCATTTTGCTTTGGACAAGGTTGCGAAGCAATATGAAGAGCTTTATGAGAGCATGGCGTAATCTATACTCACTCGCTGCGGATTGAATTGTAACTCTCCTCAAATTGTCATTCTGTAAGAACCTTCCCTCGCGCTGAAAAGAGAGCCGAGCACTAGTGAAGGTCCTTCCTGGATGACATTTCGAAAAAATGCTTAACTCATCGGGATAACATTATCGTGTGCGGCATCACCGGCTTTATTGAAACCAAACGCGAACGCAGCAACGACGAGCTGCATGCGCTCGTCACGCGCATGGCAACCGCGATTCAACACCGCGGCCCGGATGACGCCGGCGATTGGTGCGATGCCGAGGCGGGCGTTGCGCTCGGGCACCGGCGCTTGTCTATCATTGATCTTTCGCCGCTCGGGCATCAACCCATGTTTTCTGCTGATGGTCGCTTTGTGCTCATCTTCAATGGCGAGGTTTATAATTTTCGCGCGCTGCGCGTTGAACTTGAAAGCTTGGGCCACAAGTTTCGCGGCCACTCCGATACCGAAGTCATGCTCGCCGCTTTTGTGCAATGGTCGGTAAAGGCCGCGCTGCAACGCTTCAACGGCATGTTCGCGTTTGCGCTGTGGGATCGGCGCGAGCGTTGCTTGTTGCTCGCGCGCGATCGCATGGGCGAGAAGCCGCTTTATTATGGCCTGCAAGGCTCGACGTTTTTATTCGGCTCGGAATTGAAGGCGCTGCGCGCGCATCCGAGTTTTCGCAACGAAATCAATCGCGACGCGCTCACGCTCTTTCTCCGCTATAGCTACATCCCCGCGCCGTTTTCTATTTACAACGGCATTCAAAAATTGCCCGCGGCGGCACTGCTCAAGCTTGATTGTTCGCAAACACAAATCACGTTGCCTGAGCCGGAGCCTTATTGGTCTTTACGCGAAGCCGCGCAAAACGGCGTAGCGCAGGCTTCCAGCCTGCACGGCTCGCAGGCCGGAAGCCTGCGCTACGATGCGACCGCAGCCATCGCGCAATTCGAAGAGCTTTTGCGCGAAGCCGTGAAGCTGCGCATGGAGGCCGACGTGCCGCTCGGCGCTTTTCTTTCGGGTGGAATGGATTCTTCCACCATCGTGGCGCTCATGCAAGCACAGAGCACTCGCCCGGTAAAAACTTTCACCATCGGTTTTCACGAGCACGGCTATAACGAAGCCGAGCATGCGAAAGCCGTGGCGCAACATCTCGGCACGGAGCACACGGAGTTGTACGTCACACCCGAAGAAATGCGCGCCGTGATTCCGCGCTTGCCCATGTTGTATGATGAACCGTTCGCGGACTCTTCGCAGCTTCCAACTTTTCTTGTGGCGCAGCTTGCGCGACGACACGTGACCGTGAGCCTTTCCGGCGACGGCGGCGATGAGTTGTTCGCCGGTTATAAACATTATCAAGCCGGACAAAAAATTTGGAGCACGATCAAATGGCTCCCGCGACCGGCTCGGCAGGCGTTGGCGCGCGCGATACAAAGCGTTCCGACGAGCGCATGGTCCGCGAGTTTTGGTTGGATGAAAAGCACGATGGCGAAGTATGGCCGCCCCGGCGAGGTCGGCGATAAGATGCACAAAGTCGCCGAGGTGTTGGCAAACGCAAGCGAAGCAAATTTTTATCAAATGCTTTCTTCGCATTGGAAGACGCCGGAGCAAATTGTGATCAATGGCCGTGAGCCGCGCGCGGCGTTTCTCGATCCGCAATGGCAAATCGAATTGCCGAGCCTCATGCACCACATGATGTTCAGCGACGCTGCGATTTACTTGCCCGATGACATTCTCGTGAAGGTTGATCGCGCGAGCATGGCCGTGAGTTTGGAGAGCCGCGTGCCGTTGCTGGATCATCGCGTGGTCGAGTTCGCATGGCAAGTGCCGCTCTCAATGAAACTGCACGAAGGCAAAACCAAATGGCTCTTGCGGCAAGTGTTGTACAAATACGTTACACCGGCTTTGATCGAGCGCGAGAAGATGGGCTTCGGCGTGCCGATTCATCAATGGCTGCGCGGCCCGCTGCGCGAGTGGGCAGAGGCATTGTTGCACCCGCAACGCATGCAGCGCGAAGGTTTTTTGCGGTCGGAGCTTATTCAACAAAAGTGGCAAGAGCATCAACGCGGCGAGCATGACTGGCAATACTATCTCTGGGACGTGCTCATGTTTCAAGCGTGGCTGGAAGAGTGGGGGAGAAAGTGACGCGCCGGCTGTTGTTCGTGGTTACGGAAGATTGGTACTTCTGTTCGCATCGTTTAGCATTGGCGTGCGCTGCGCGCGATGCCGGTTACGACGTTTGGGTTGCGACGCGCGTCGATCAACATGAACAAAAAATTCGCGCCGAAGGCTTTCAACTCGTGCCCTTGCAAATGGAGCGCAGCAGTTTGAGTTTGCACAGTCAATGGCGCGCGTTGCGTGAACTCACGCGCGTGTATCGCGAAGTGAAGCCTGATATCGTGCATCACGTTGCGCTCAAGCCCGTGCTCATTGGCTCAATGGCAGCTCATCGCGCAAAAGTTCCGGCTGTCGTGAATGCGCTCGCTGGACTCGGCTTTGTGTTCGCGAGCGAAAGTTTGCAAGCACGCGCGTTGCGTCCGCTCATTCGGATGTGGTTTCGTCGCGTGTTGAATCGCGGCAACAGCCGCCTCATTTTGCAGAATCCCGACGACGCGCGCTTGTTCATCGACAACAAGCTCATCACTGCCGAGCGCATCGTCATGATTCGCGGCTCGGGAGTTGACGTGCAGCACTATCGCGTGTTGCCTGAGCCGCAAGGTGCTTCCACCGTCGCGCTCGTTGCGCGCATGTTGCGCGACAAAGGCATCGTCGAACTCGTCGAAGCCGCGCGTATGCTGCGCGTGCAAGGCCGCCCCGTGCGTGTCATCCTCGCGGGCGGGCTTGATGAACTCAATCCGAGTTGTTTGCGGGAAGAAGAAATTCGCGCGTGGGAGCGCGAAGGTTTGGTCGAATGGTGGGGTGAAGTAGAAGATGTGCGCACCGTGTGGGCGCAAGCGCA
>CAYNDW010000124.1:0-7079 GCA_964395375.1 uncultured Cytophagia bacterium | reverse complement strand
TGTTGCCTTCCTATCGTGAAGGCTTGCCGAAAAGTTTGCTCGAAGCCGCGGCTTGCGGCCGCGCATTGATCGCAACTGATGTTCCCGGCTGCCGCGAGATCGTGCAGCATCAGAAGAACGGCTTGCTTGTTCCCGTGCGCGCGAGCACGCCGCTGGCTATGGCGATCGCGAAATTGCTCGATGATGCCGCGCTGCGCGGGCGCATGGCGAGAGTGGGAAGGGAGTTGGTTGAGAGAGAATTTGCGCAAGAAAAAGTTGTCGCTCAGACTTTGGCGCTATATGAAGGACTTGTTTTCTAACCGTTCAGCTACGGCTGTGCCGTGGCTTGTATTCGGCGCTTCAAACCAATGGAATAAATTATGGCCATGCCATAGTTGAACCGACCCGCAATTCTAAAAAGAAAAGCCACGGCCAAGCCGTGGCTAAACGAATACCGCAGAATGACAAGTCGAAGAGAATGGAACGGCGCTTGGACCGTTACGGCGTCACCTGCATCGTGCGATTGTCTTGGAACTCGTTGCTGCCGTTGAAATCTTCCCACGCCTTGTTGAAATAATAAATCGTGTTGTGGTTGAATTTGTTTTGCTCTGAGCCCGCGCTGGCTTGAATACCGACGCCGAAGCGGTTGAGGAAGTTCTGCGCCACGAAATCATTTTGCGGGCCCGCGCTGCCTTCGCCGGAAGCCGGATTGTAGCAAATGCCGAGGAGCCCGTTCGCGCCGGCTTCGACCGTATTGCGCACGATCGTGTTGTTGTAGCTCCCGCCGCCGCGCACGAAGATGCCGAGATTCACGTCGCGATATTTATTCTTCACGATAAAATTGCCATAGCTGTTGACGAGCAGCACGCCGATTTGCGGCGGAATGCCGGCCGGCGGATTCGCAACTTCATCGCTGCCGCGCAAATTGACGTTGCGCACCAATGCTTGGCTCGTGCCGAGCAACGCCGTGCCCACGCCAAACGTGCGCAGATTGCCGTTGCGCACCAAAACGTTTTTTACGCCGTCGAGCACAATGCCGCGGCCCGCTTTATTGCCCGGCCCGGTGATGGTGTGCTCGTCGAGATTCAACAGCACATAGTCGGATTGAATCACGATGCCGTCGCCGGTCGCGGAAAAATCTTTCTCGACGCGATAGCTGCCCGGAGAGGTGATCACGGTCGGGCCGGTGATTGCAACCGCGCCAGACTTGGCTAATCCGCTTGTGGCAAGATGCGCTTGAATGTTCGCTTCCAACTCCGACTCAAAAGCGGCCTCGCGCGTGAGTGCCGCGCTTTCTTGATTCTCAACCGGCGCTTGCAACGGGTTTTCTTTTTGGCAGGCGGCGACGAACAGCAGCAGAGATAAAACGCAGAGCAACAGCTTGGCTTGCTTCATGGTGAAGCCTCCGTGTGGTTGGGTGAAAGTTTATTGTGAATGATCAACACTCGCAATAAACAAAAAAACCGTCACGGAAGTATCACGCGGTAATCAAGAAAGGGTAAAAGATCGAAGAGGAGAGGGTTGAAGGCAGGCGCTCGAATAATTTTATTAGTATCTGAATTTTGTACTCGTGTTGCCGCCAACCTCCGCCTGATGCTGTAAGCATCAGGCTAAAAGGTGTAAGCGATCTAAGGATCGCTTGCACCCATTGGGTGAGAGTCGACTTTAGTCGGCTTGCATCTCTTAGCCTGATGCTTACACTTACAGCATCAGGCGATGGCAGGCGAGATCATCCGTACAAAATTCAGGTAGTAACTTTTTAAGAAAGCCGCGACAGAAAAACATTTTCGACTTCTGACTGCACAACCGGGACGAGCCGCAACCCCAAAAAATCTTCAACGGATCGAAGAACTCAACCGAAGAAGCTTCAATAGTTGGGTTCTTCTATCCGTTGGGAAAAGTCTTTGCTTTAAAGGCAAAGAGTTCACGTTGAATAGAATAATTGTTATTCGAATTTTTGAGGACATGCAAGCCAATTTTTCTGTCTGCGCTTTTGAATAGTTTTGTCCTCAATTGTTTTGCCTTTCTGCAAGGTCGCCAGCCTTGTGCTAAACGGTTTTGAGATCAAAGCTCAGCGTTGTGCCCGCGTTGACTTTGCTCTGCACGTCAATGCCGCTGCCGTGCAATTCCAAAATGCGTTTCGCAATCGCCAAGCCCAAGCCTGCGCCGCCCGCGGAACGGCCTCGGCTTTTTTCCACGCGATAAAAGCGCTCGAAAATGTTGGGCAAATCTTCCTCGGGAATGCCGCAGCCCGTGTCGGCCACGAGCACGCGCACGGCACCGTTGCCGCCGGAGCGCAGCTCGACTTGCACGCGGCCATGCTCCGGCGTGTAGCGCAACGCATTCTCGATCAAATTGGAAAGCGCGCGTTCAAGCAATCCGAGATCGGCATGCACGCGCGGCGAATCCTCCGGCAGCGCGAGGTGCAGAGCGATCTTTTGCCGCTCGGCTTGCGGTTGAAATTTCATCGCCACGTCCTGCACCAATTCCGCGAGCGCGAAAGACTCGAATTGCGGCTGCACTTGCTGCGCGTCGAGCTTGGAAAGCTCGAACAACTCGCTCACCAGCGTGCCCAGCATTTGCGTGTTGTCCAAAGCGATTTGCAAATAACGCCGGCGCTCTTCCGCGGAAAGCTTTTCGTCGCGCAGCAAGATCGTTTCCAAATAGCCTTGCAGCGAAGCGAGCGGGCTGCGCAGATCGTGCGAAACATTCGCCACCAGTTCGCGGCGCAGCGTGTCGGTGCGCTTCAGCTCGTCCATGTTGGCGACGATGGTGTCGGCCATGTGATTGAACGCGTGCGCCAACTCGCCGACTTCATCTGCGGAGCGCAGCGCGATGCGTTCATCATAATTGCCCGCGGCGAATTTTCCCACGACCAGCGTCATCGTGCGAAAACGTTTCGTGAGTAGCGCGAACAGCACGAGGCCGAGGCCGCCGGTGAAAACCATGATCGCGAGAAAGCTGGCGGAAGTGGTCCGCATGATGTAGCTTTCTTTCACCATCTCGGTCGCGGAATCGAATTGCTCGCCGCCGAGAATGACGTAAAGATAGCCGTTGACTTCGCGGCCGATTTGCAGCGAGGTTGCGGAAAAAATTTTCTTGCGCCCGGCGTGCCGCGGATCGTCGCCCATGAGCGGCATGTCGTCGCGGCTCGCGAGAAATTTTTGCACGGGCGCCAAATCCACGTGCGCGCGTTGCAGCGTTTTCCCAGGCTCCGCGAAGAACGCGAGAATTTTTCCGCTGCCGTCGAGCAGGTAAATTTCCACGCGCGGATTCATCACCATCATGTAGTGCATGGTGTGCTCGATATCGGCAAACGCGATGCTGTCCGTAAGGAACGGGCGAAACTCTTGGGCGAGATCGCGCGCGAGATTGACGTTGAGCTTTTGATCCGACTCGCTCACGAAGTCCATCGAAGAGTGCAGCGCGACGTACGCATGCACCGCGCCGAGCAGCGCGAGCAAAAGCAGAAAGACCGCGGAGATTTTTCCGAACAAACTGCGCCAAAGCTTATTCATGCCTCCTCCATTTCGGCGAAGCGATAGCCCACGCCCCACACGGTTTGAATGTATTTCGGCTGCGCCGGATCTTTTTCGATTTTGCTGCGCAAGCGGTTGATGTGGGAATTGACGGTGTGCTCATAGCCTTCGTATTGATGGCCCCACACGAGATCGAGCAACGCGCTGCGGCTATACGCGCGGCCCGGATGCGAGACAAAGAGCGCGAGCAGATCGAACTCTTTGGCCGTCAGCTCCACGGCTTCGCCCGCGAGCAGCACTTTGCGTTTGCCGAGATGGATTTTCAAAGCATCGAACGCCAACTCTTCCGGCGCGTGCTGCTTGGCCGAAAGCTCGTGCTCCACTTCACGGCGGCGCAACAACGCTTTGACGCGCGCCATCAACTCACGAATGCTGAACGGCTTGGTGAGATAATCGTCCGCGCCCAATTCCAAGCCGAGCACTTTATCGAACTCTTCGGCTTTTGCGGTGAGCATGAGCACCGGCACGCGCGTATTTTCCGCGCGCAGGCGTTTGCACACGGCGAGGCCGTCAAGCCCCGGCAACATGAGGTCAAGAATGACGAGCGCATAATCGTGCGCGAGCGCGCGCCGCAAACCGGACTCGCCCTCGGTCGCGCACTCAAGTTCATAGCCGAGGTCCCGCAAGTGAATCCCGACCAAATCCGCGACCTGCGGATCGTCCTCGATGATGAGAATTTTGGAAGCTTTGCTCATGGCGCGAGTATACAAAAAGCTTTTGCAAAAAGTATCACGAAAGAATAAAATCTTGATTGCCGGATTTGATGCGCTATTACACCGCCATTCGCAAAACGCGCGCGACTCCTTTCGAGGTCGAGCAAGAAGCGAAGCTCGAGCTAGAATGGTGGATCGTGCATCGCCAGCGCGAGCAGCATGCGCCCGGCGCTCTCGATCGCGCGCTCGCCGCAGCCGCAGCAGAGTTGTATCGCGTGCCGGTGGAAAAATTGCTGGAGTATGGCCGTTTGCGCACGGAGGCGATGAACATTCGCGATGATAAGGCCGTTACGGGCGGCGTGACGGAGGAAGATTGAAAGCGTATCGAAGAGTTATTGCAAGGTTCGTGGCGGGCACTGTGGCAGGCGGTGCAGTGAAGGTTACTCAGCTAATGTTTCCGGACGGAAAATTTGATATGGATAAACGATGGTGTCGATGATAACCTCATCGGAAGCAACGTGGAAGATGACGCGATAACGATTGACGATCAATTGGCGATAAGAGGGATTTTCGGGCGTGCGAGAGCAACGCAACGGACTGCGTGAAAGGGTAGCAACTGCTTGCTCGAGCTTGCGGCCAAATGGTATAGCGCGCGAGAGAGCGGCAATTAGAATTTGTGCGACGATTTCTTTGAGCTTTCATTGCGCTGCGTGCGCCCAGACAGCCCGGTATTGATCTGTTTCCACATGGCCTCCATCACTTTTTCATGAGGAATAACTTGTCCGCGCTCGGCTTGTTGCCGGCCTTCGGCGATGGCGTGGTTGACGTAAATTTTGTAAAGAGCACGCCGCAAGGAAATTTTTCTCGGCTGGCCTTGAAATACCTCGCGCACGGATTTGAGCATTTGTTCTTCGGAAATTGTTGTGTCACGCATGGCTTTTTCTCAAATGATGGGGAAGTTGTGATTAACTTTCGCAGCGCAAAGTAAGAATCTTTTCAAACAAGTCAAGGCGGTTTTTCCTGCTCCTCACGATCTCGTAGCTCATCGTCAATGAAAGGACGGTTTCATGAAGAATCACGCCCATGCAATTCTGCTTTCTCTCGCTCTGCTTATGAGCGCAACGCTCTTCGCGCAAACCGCGCCGCAGAACAACGATCCCGCGCTCCAACACGCGCGCGCATTGCTCAAAGCCACGCCGCTGGTAGATGGCCACAATGATTTGCCGTGGGTGATTCGTGAAGATCCCAAAGCGCCGCACGACGTTGAGGCTTACGATCTGCGCCAGCGCACGACGGGCGACACGGATTTGGAACGCTTGCGCGAAGGCCAAGTGGGCGCGCAGTTTTGGTCCGTGTATATTCCCGGCGAGATCAAAGCCGAGGGTTATGCGAAGACCCAGTTGGAGCAGATCGATATTGCGCATCGCATCATCGAGCGCTATCCTGAAACGTTGCAGCTCGCGCTCACCGTGGAGGACGTGCGCGCCATTTTCAAAAAAGGCAAAGTCGCTTCGCTGCTCGGCATGGAAGGCGGACATGCGATTGAAAACTCGCTCGGCGCATTACGCGCGTATTACCGCCTCGGCGTGCGCTATATGACGCTCACGCACAATGTCACTTTGGATTGGGCCGACGCCGCGCTCGATCAACCCAAACACAACGGCCTCACCGCATTCGGCAAAGAAGTGATCGCGGAGATGAATCGTCTCGGCATGTTGATCGATCTCTCGCACGTCTCGCCGAAAGTGATGAGCGACGTGCTCGCCGTGAGCGTTGCGCCCGTGATGTATTCGCACTCCTCCGCGCGCGCGCTCGTCGATCATCCGCGCAACGTGCCGGATTCCATTCTCACGAAGCTGTCGAAAAACGGCGGCGTGGTGATGGTTACGTTCATTCCCTCGTTCGATTCGAATGAAATCCATGCGTGGGAAATGGCTTTGCAAGCGCGCCTCAGCGGCGTTGCCACGGAGGAAGAGCGCAGCCGCGTGCGCAAAGAATATATTGCCGAGCACCCCATGCCCAAAGCTAATCTGAACCATGTGGTGAATCACCTCGAACACGTGCGCAAAGTCGCGGGCATTGCTCACGTCGGCATTGGCAGCGATTTTTATGGCAGCAATGATATGCCGGACGGTTTGGAAGACGTTTCGAAGTTTCCGTATTTGTTCGCGGAGTTGATTCGTCGCGGCTGGAGCGATGCGGATTTGAAAAAGCTCGCGGGGGAAAACATTTTGCGCGCGCTGCGCGAAGGTGAAATCACCTCAGCGCGTTTGCAAAAGAGCCGCCCGGCTTCAACGATGATGATTGAAAAGTTGGAAGGGGAGAAGGCCGTGAAGTGAGGCGCAAAAATTCGCGCTAGCTTTCGTTTGAGGCGAGCATTGGGTGACTCGTTTCATCTTGGCCACGAGCTTGTTACAGGCTTTGTGGCGCTCTTGATTCGTGATTGTGTTTAGATAGAAGGTCACGTTGTCCGCGGAAAGCTTGGTCGTCGAAGGTACTCTCCACAAGTGTTTTTTTGAACGCTAACGCTCGGCATCAGCGGCGGCGCGTACCTACCTATCCGCTGCACGCATTATTCGGTTGCGCTTTTAGTCCAACAGCACAATCGAATCGCTTTCCGTCAAAATTCCTTCGACCAAAACGGCGCAATAAACTCCGGCAAAGGTGTCGTGTGCTTGGGCGACTTTGCGGAAAACTTCCGGGTTGTGTTCGCCGGTGTCGGGGTCGAGCGAAATCATCTTGCAGCGAGGGTCGCGTTCTAGAACCATAATCTCTGCGTGTGAGCCGATACGCAGACGGCGTCCGACCAACGCATCCTCGGCAAAGCCGTCACCTGAGGCGAGATTAAAATAGACGTTTGCCCGAAAGCGTCGTTTATCAACGGGCACGCCCAACTCCGCTTCGACCT
>CAYNDW010000123.1:0-12037 GCA_964395375.1 uncultured Cytophagia bacterium | reverse complement strand
GGTTATTTATAAAATCCCCGCGTGGGGGGGGTTTGGGGGGGTGTTGCTCGGCAAGGTGAAGGAGTAAAACGCGAATTGAAATCACTCTTTGCCCTTAAGAACACCCCCCTGGCCCCCCTCAAGGGGGGACTTTTCAAACGCGCCTAAGTTAACCGTGTACTCGTTCATGCTTCGGCAAACTCCAGATGCTTTTCGCGCGGGTCCGCAATATGATATTCTTCGATCTTGCGCGCCAAACGCGGACGCGAGATGCCCAAAATTTGCGAGGCGCGGGTTTTATTCCATTTGGTTAAGCGCAGAATTTCCTGAATCAATTTGCTTTCACCTTCCTGCAACGAAAGTCCTTCCGGCGGAATCTCGATGACGCGATTCCATTCCGAAGTTGGCGCTGCCGTGGTGGTTCGCGCCGTTTGTGGGCGCGGCTCCAAACCAAGCGCTTCGTAGATTTCTCGCACGTCGATCACGGCATTATCGCCCAACAGGGCCGCGCGCTCAACGACGTGTTGCAGCTCACGGACATTGCCCGGCCAATCGTAGCTCATCAAGGCTTCTTCCGCGGTGGGCGAAAATTTGCACGCTATCGTAGCGTACTCAGTCGCATATGCGTTGAGAAAGTGGCGCGCCAACAACAAAATATCCTTGCCCCGCTCGCGCAACGGCGGCAAATTAATATTGATCACGTTGAGGCGATAGTACAAGTCCCGGCGGAACCGGCCCTCGGCAATGCCTTTTTCCAAATTGGCGTGCGTGCCGGCCATGATTCTGGTTTTCACTTCAATGCTGTGCGTGCCGCCGAGCCGGCGAAAGCGCTTTTCCTCAATCGCTTTGAGGAGCTTGGCTTGCAGCGTCGCGCTCATATCGCCGATTTCGTCAAGAAACAGCGTGCCGCCTTCGGCCAGCTCAAACAAACCTTTCTTGCTGAATTTGGCGTCGGTGAAGGCGCCCTTCTCGTGGCCAAACAACTCCGCTTCCAACAGATTTTCCGGGATGGCGGTGCAGTTAACTTCGACAAACGAGGCGCCCGCGGAGGAACCCGCACTGCCGTAATGAATCGCGCGCGCCACCACTTCCTTGCCCGTGCCGGTCTCGCCGAGAATCAAGACCGTGGCCCAGCGCCGAGTGGTAATTTTTTGAATGAGCTGGACCATTTGCTGCATTTGCAAGCATTCGCCGATGATGCCGCTCACCGAAAAGCGCTCGTGCTGCTGCGCCTGAAAGACCGCGCCTTTTTGATTTTGCTGCCACTGCCCATAAGCCTTTTTGATCATTTCATGCAGCTTGGAATTTTCGCGGGGCAATTGCAAAAAATCGCGCGCGCCCAATTGCATGCACTTCACCACATTCTCGATGGCGGGCGCTTCCGCCACCATTATGAGTTCATGGCGCTCTTCCGCACTAAAGAGGCTGTTTAAGAATTTGATCGGCTTGAATTGCGGCAAATCGAAATCCGCCACGACCATGTTGCAGGTTCGCTTGCCGAGGATTTCTTGGGCCTTCTCCTCGGAAGCACAGCACAAGAGCTCAAGTTTTTCCTCTTCCGGCAAGCACCGCCGGGCGGTCTCCTGCAGCGCACGCTCACCAATCACGAGAATCGTGAAATTTTTTTCCACTGGTTCTTTCACTCGCCACTCACCTTGCAGAATTTTCGAGAAACCAAGTTTCAACATTATTTAAATAGCCCCGCACATCCATTTTGACATTGCGCAGATGCCGCCGCGCGACGGCCGGATTGTCCTGATTGTATAAAAAGACATAGGGGCAATCCGCAACCACTTGCCGTTGGAACGCGGACCACAGCGGTTTGGCTTTGGTCCGAACATTTTCCAAGCGCGCCGCGCCCAACAACGAATCCACTTGCGCGTTGCGATAGGCGCCGAGATTATAGCCGTTCGCGATTGCGCGCGAGTGCCACACCGGCGAAGGATCAACCGCGTATCCGGTTTTCCACGACAGCAGCACCGCGTCAAAATCTCTGCGCTGCAAGACCTCTTCGACGAGTTTGCCAAATTCTAGCATTTCGGGTTTCGCCTTGACGCCGACTTTTTCTAAATCCGCCTGCATCATCACCAGCGCGTCGCTGCGCAGTTTGTTATCGGCGTTGGTTTTCATCGTAAACGTTAGCTCCCGGCCCTCCTTCTCGCGCCAACCATCCTGATTGAGATCCACCCAGCCCGCAGCTTCTAGCAACGCCTTTGCCGCGCTCGGATTAAAAGTGTCAACGCGCAACGACTCGTCACACGCCCAGAAATAAGGCGGAATCGGCCCCGCGATCAATCGGCCTTGTCCGTTGAGCAACACGTCAACCAAGTTCTGCCGCTGAATCGCCTGGGTAATAGCCTGGCGCACGCGACGATCTTCAAAAACCGGACGCTTCAAATTAAACGCGAGAAAGCTATAACCACGGTCCGGATAGCGCAACAACTGCAAATCCGGCCGATCGGCGATCTCGGGCAACTTATTTGGCGCGACATAAGGAAGTAGATCGATCTCTCCGGTCAACACGCTCGAGAGCAATACCGTCTCGTCCGGCACAATACGAAAGACGACGCGATCAAGCTTGGGCCGGCCGCCATAATAACGCGCGTTGGCCTCGAACACGACACGGTCATTCGCGCGCCATTCTTTGAGCACGAACGGGCCATTGCCAAGCGGCTGCCGATTGAACGCCGACTGCCGCACTTGCTCCGGCGGTAGGCTCGCTAAAACATGCCGCGGCAGAATTGGAATTTGGATATCCAACAGCGCGTCGGGATAATTTTTTTTGAAGGTGAAACGAATCGTGTGCGGATCGAGCACGAGCACGGTATCGACCTCACCGAAACGATCGCGCCCGGTGTATCCGACTTGGGGATTTACCGCTAGTTGATAAGTGAAGAGCACATCGGCGGCGGTCGTCGGCTCGCCATCCGACCACAACACGTCCTCGCGCAATTTGAAAGTAAATTCTTTTCCGTCGTCACTTATCTGCCAGGACTGGGCGAGGCGCGGCTGCAAATTCAACTGCTCATCCAGCTCGCACAACGTGAGAAAGAGCATTTCTTCAATCACGTGCAGCGCATCGGAATTGGCCGTGCCCAATTCCAACAAGGTATCGAAATCGCTGGTAAGCCCGATCACGACGGCTTGCTCTTGCCGAGGGCGCGCGGTTTCTTGACTGCAGCCGCAGACGAGTAGGCCGGCGAGTAACACGAGGCTGAATTTTATTTTTAGAAGCATCAGGCGGTAAAGTTGATAAGAGTTTGTGATTTTTTTAAACGGCAAATTTAAATGAAAAAGGCACAACAAAATCCTTTCAGGTTATCGTGGATTTAATTGTGCCTCGACTTGCAGGTCTGCCTCCCCAAGGGAGGCAACATACACGACAGGGTCACCTGGATTGGAGGCAAAAAACAACACTGTTTTTTCCTACACGCTTTCGTGAAAATGAATGGCGCCGCGCCGAGTGCGGCACCTCATGGCCGCAAGAGTGTTAATCCAGGAGAGCAATTTCCAGCTAGCAGCTTGGTGAAAATTAAAATTTCTGGTCACGATCGCGGGCATCAGTATTTCAATCGTCAAGGCCTCGCGGATGCCACTTTCATGGAAAGTGGGGGAGCAAACGATTTCGGATGTTTCTGCTTCCCGTCAGATGATGAAACGTGCTTAATGGATTGTCCTCCAACCTCAGCCAAAGGTCATTTGAGGAAATTCGGAGAGGCGGATTGATTCTCCTTTTGCGTTCTTGGTAAACGAGCATGTGCTCATTTACAAACCAAACGCGGTCAATGCAGAAAAACTCTTTTGCTTCCGCAGTTTGCCGCTGCCGCTTTTACAAGGCTCAGGTCAGACGGAGTTAGAAGATTTTACACTATGTCAAAGCATATTCTCTCACGCTACATCTTACGCGAACATGTCGGCCCGTTTAGCTTCAGCCTATCTGTTATTACGTTGATCTTTCTGCTCGATTTGTTGTTTCGCAGTTTAAACCGGATTTTGAGCAAGGGATTACACTGGACCGTCGTGTTGGAGTTTCTCGGCTTGAACCTGGCCTGGATTGTAGCGACAGCCGTGCCCATGGCGGTTTTGACTGCCACCCTTATGACTTTTGGGCGGCTCGCGGCGGACAATGAAATCGCCGCGATGCAAGCCTGCGGCATCAATCTTTGGCGTCAAGTCCTGCCGGTTTTCTTGGCCGCGGCCCTACTCGCCGTGGGATTGATTTGGTTCAATGATAACATCCTGCCCGATTGCAACCTGCGCGTCCGCACGCTTGCCGCGGATATCGTGCGCCGAAAACCCACGGTCCAAATCGAGCCTGGAATTTGGTATAACGAAATTCCAAATTATGGCTTACTGGCACAATCGTTAGAAGACAGCGCCGGCCTCACCAAAGCGCGCCATCTGCTCATCGACGACAACAGTCGCGCCGAAGTGCGGCGCACCATTTCCGCGCGCGCCGGCTTGATCCAAGCGAACACGGTGGAGGCGGCGTTTTTGCTGACCTTGTTTGACGGCGAAATTCAGGAGCTTAATCTGCTGAAGGGGGAGGAGTTTCGCCGGGTCACCTTTTCGAAACACATTATGGCGATTGGCGCAAAGGAGAACACGCTCTCGGAGAGCGAATTGCAAACGCGCACCGATCGCGAAAAGAGCACGAAACAGATGTGGGAAGAGGTGGGCGCTGTGCATGCACAAATCGCGCTCCTGCGAGAGCAACTGAAACACTTGGAAAAGCAGCCGAGCCTGGCGCGCTGGCGCGAAGAAAAAATCGCAACAATATTTCAGTTCGAGGCTGATGTCCAAGCTTTGCTCGTGGAAATTCACAAGAAGTATGCGATTCCGGCGGCATGCCTGGTCTTTGTGGTGGTCGGCGCGCCGTTGGGAGCGTTGGCGCGCCGCGGGGGAATAGCCACCGGCGCCGGGCTTAGTTTGGGATTTTTTCTTTTCTATTGGGCCGGCTTAATTGGCGGGGAAGCGCTGGCGGATCGTCGGATGCTATCGCCGGTTTTCGCCATGTGGTCCGCGAATTTAGTCACCGGAGTTCTTGGCGTTTTTGTTTTTCGCTATGTGGCGACCGGCAAACTTGTTCCTCGGTCTTTCGCGCTTTTCGCCCTGATGCGCGCATTTTTCTCGAAAGCGTTTTGGCAAAGAAAAAGCATGAAACCTAGTCGCCGCAAAAAAAACTCGAGCTTCGATTTCAAACTGCTGGATGATGAGCTGGCGGAATTCTCCAAAGAGCACGGCTTGGCTAAATCAGACGAGGCGGGGAAAACTGGCGATTTCAAACTGCTGGAACATGAACTGGCGGAATTCTCCAAAGAGCTCGGCATAACTAAATCAGACGAGGCGGAGGAAGCTGGCGATTTCGAACTAGCGGAACCGGAGCTGGCGGATTTCTCGCAAGAGCGCGGCTTGACCAAATTAGACGAGGCGGTGGAAACGGAGGTCGAGTACGAGATCCTCACCTTTGATGTGGTGGAGCCGGAGTTCATCCATCAGTTGCAAGCCGGCTCCACCATAAGACTGCTTGCCGCTCCGGTTCCTCGTTCCGGTTTAGAGCGTATGCGCGAAATTTTGCAAGAACTTGTCGCACAAGCGCGCCTTGCGCTCGTCGTCTTGGGTGATCGCAACGGCGTCGTGCTGGTGCGTTGCAGCAACCCTCATTCGCGAGACATTCAACGCGTGGATTTCAACAAACTCGCGGCGCTTGCGGCTGCGCAAATGTCCATGGTGCAAATCTTTGGCAAGGCGCTCAACGAGGAAGGGGAGTTCACGTGTATTTTTCAAGAAGGGGAGCGCAATAATCTTTTCATCTATCAAATTAACCAGGAACACATCTTGACGGTCTTGGCGGAAAGAAAAGCGCTCGTCGGTTTAGTCCGGATCTATGCCAGTGCAGCCGTCAAAGATTTAAAGAATATTTTAGAACCATAAGCCGGACGAGCCGAAACCAAAAAGATGAACCCGTAGCAAACAGAATCAACAGAGAAGGTCAGGTATGGAAAATTCTTTTAGCTTTGTAAGCTCCGTTTACTCTGTTTGTTCCGGGTGAAAAATCTTTGCTTTCTTCGCAACGATCAAACTATCCTTTGGTATCAAGTCATGGATCAAGGTGCGCGCTAAGGAAATTTTTTAGAAGCCTCGGGTTCTTCGATGTTCGTGTATGCTCTTGCCAAAACCGTGCGCAATGGCTATCTTGAAAATGAATTCCTCTCCGTTGCATTAAAAACAAAAAATTTTTGTAAGCGGATTCTACTGTAAGCGGACACTGCTTTCGCTTTATCCGCATACAGTAATTCTACTTCGGCAAATTAAGAGCCTTGCCCACGAATGACGCGAAACACACGAATGGCTTTTTTCGCGTCATTCGTGTGTCTCGCGGGCAGAAAATGAAATCTGTTGCTGTTCATGCGCGGCGTGGAAAAGCAGAATGGCAAAATTTACGGCCGCCGCGAGGATGAGCTTTATCCGATCACTGACGATCAAGCCGGATATTTTTATGAACTGTGGAACGGGACGAATGATGCAAGCATTACGAGAGAATTAAAATAGTATGCAGATGACTTTTAGATGGTACGGCACAAACGACCAGGTGACCCTCGCGCACATTAAGCAAATCCCCGGCGTCACGGGCATCGTGAGCGCATTATATGATGTGCCCGTGGGCGAGGTGTGGCCGCTCGCGCGCTTGCGCCAACGCCAAGATGAAATCGAAAATGCCGGCTTGCAGTTTAGCGTGATTGAAAGCGTGCCGGTTCACGAAGATATCAAGCTGGGCCAGCCGGGACGCGATCGGGTCAGCGATAATTATTGCCAAACGATTGCGCACATGGGCGCGCTCGGCATTCCCGTGTTGTGCTACAATTTCATGCCGGTGTTCGATTGGACGCGCACAAATTTGGCAATGTCCTTGGCGGATGGCTCGACCGCGCTGAGTTATGATCACGACGAACTGGCGCGCATCAATCTCATGCACGGCACCGGCGCTTTGCCGGGTTGGGCCACGGCTTACTCTGCGGAAGAATTAAATCGTTTGTTCGCCGCATACAAAGAAATTGCCGAAGAGCAGCTTTGGGAAAATCTCGCGTATTTTTTGGAGAAGGTCATACCCGTGGCGGCTTCCGCGCATGTGGTCATGGGCATTCATCCCGATGATCCGCCGTGGTCGATCTTCGGCTTGCCTCGCATCATCACCAACGAAGGCGCGTTGCAGCGTGTGCTCAATCTCGTCGATCATCCGGCGAACGGTTTGACGTTTTGCACCGGCTCGCTTGCTCCGCATCCGGAAAATGATTTGCCGAAAATGATTCGGCGTTTCGGCCAAGCGGGGCGCATTCATTTTGCACATTGCCGCAACCTCAAAATTACGGGCAATAAAAAATTTCATGAGAGTCCGCATCCTTCGGCTTATGGCAGCGTGAACATGTTTGAAGTGCTGAAAGCTTATCATGAAGCCGGCTTTCGCGGCCCGATGCGCCCCGATCACGGACGCATGATTTGGGGCGAAACGGGGCGGCCCGGTTATGGTTTGTATGATCGCGCGTTGGGCGCGGTCTATCTTCAGGGATTGTGGGAGGCGTTGGAGAAAGGCAATTCATAAATCCGCGCGAGCAATGCGAGCAAAGATCATCTTAGAACTCATGTGCGGCCTTGCAATGCTTTTCAAAAAGCCCTCTTAATTTCTTCATGATGCCGAGCGACTCCCCCTAACCCCCCTGAAGGGTAGAATAGCTGGGTGCCCCACTTTTCAAATACGCTCTTAAAAGGATCGTTCGGATGCTTCACCACCCAAACCAGCCGCAACGCGGTCACTCCAACGAAAGTTTGCCCTCGAGAAAGCTCGGCACGATTTCGCGATCGTTCCGAGGAGAATATCGCGTTGACCGGAAAAAAATAAGTCAGCGCACGAAGCGTTAAGCTCCGATGATTAGCGCTGAAACTCTTCAAGAAAAGAAGAAACAAATTTGGCTTCATCCGAATTTTGGTTACATTAGAAACAACGTTGTAGAAATAACTCCGTTTTAGCATGAGGGTGAATGTTCAAACCGCTAACGCAGTCAAGATCGAAAAGGAGCGAAGGCGTTTATCCCGCCGAAAACTTATGAAACTATCGAAGATCATTCAAGGTGGAATGGGCGTTGCGATTTCCGACTGGCACCTGGCCAGAACGGTTTCAATGCCGGGACATTTGGGCGTTGTTTCTGGGACTGGAATTGCCCTGATGATGATTTCGCGATTGATGAGTGGAGACGGCGACGGCCATGTGCGGCGAGCGTTGAGCCATTTTCCTTATCAAGAACCAGTGCGGCGCATTTTAGATGAATATTTTGTTGCCGAGCCAAAGACCGCGCCCTCGCCTTACAAGCGTCCGCCGATGTGGACGATCAACCCGCCGCAAAAGCTTAACGAGCTGACCGTCATCGCCAACTTCGTGGAGGTTTTTTTGGCAAAGGAGGGACATCAAAACGCAGTGGGGATCAACCTGCTGGAGAAGGTGCAGATGCCGACGATGGCCTCGCTTTACGGTGCGATGCTGGCGGGCGTGAACGTCGTGCTCATGGGCGCCGGCATTCCAGTGCAAATTCCCGGCATCATCGATAAGCTGGTCGAGCACGAGGCGGTGAGCTATCGGCTCGAGGTGCACGGCGCCGACCGGGACGATGACTATCGCATTCATTTTGATCCCCAGGCGATTTTCCCCGGCGTTGCGGAGAAGATTGGTCGATTGACGCGCCCTCATTTTTTGCCGATCATCTCCTCGGTGGTGCTGGCGAAATCCCTGCTCAAACGGACAACGGGCAGGATCGATGGCTTTGTCATCGAAGGGCCAACGGCCGGCGGTCACAACGCTCCACCTCGAGGGCCGCTGCGTTTGAATGAAAAAGGCGAACCGCTCTACGGCGAGAAAGACGAGGTTGACCTAAGCGAAATCAAACAACTCGGATTGCCTTTTTGGCTAGCCGGCGGCTACGATGGCCCGGAGCAACTGCGGGAAGCGCTGGAGGCGGGCGCGGCCGGCATTCAGGTCGGCACTGCTTTCGCTTATTGCGCCGAATCGGGCATGGAAGAAACGCTCAAGCGCCGTGTCATTCAAAAAGTTTGCGCGCAACAGATCACCGTGCGCACCGATTCCGAGGTCTCCCCGACCGGCTTCCCATTTAAAGTTGTGCAAGTGGAAGGCTCTCTCTCAGAGCCGGAGATTTATCAGAATCGCGATCGTCTCTGTGATATTGGCATGCTGCGCCGTCTCTATAAGCGCGCGGATGGCGCGGTGGGGTTCCGCTGTCCGGGCGAGCCAGAAGCGCAATACTTGGAGAAGGGAGGAAAAGCAGAGGAGATCGTCGGAAAAAATTGCCTGTGTAACAGTCTCTTCGCCGCTGCGGGCTACCCTCAACATCGCAAAGAGGGCTACGTCGAACCGCCGCTGGTCACTGCCGGAGATGGGCTTGCAGCTATTGGCAAATATATCAAACCGGGAGCTCAAAGCTATACCGCTCAAGACGTGCTTGATTATTTGACCGGGTGAAAATTCGCAACCCGTATTTACACAACGCGGATTTCGCTAGCGGGACAACCAAAATATTCTGTAAGGATCGCCGATTAAATAATTTTCCCACTTTCTTTAGCCGTCATTCCCGCAATCTTTAAGCGGGAATCCATTCCATGCACTTGGATGCCCGATTAAAGCGCTCGGGCATGACAGATCAAACGAGTAAGTTATAAAAACGGCATTCCTAAGCGGATTATTCGAATATAGCGGATAAAACAATTGGCTCTATCCGCTTTATTCGTGAAATCCGCTTACAGAAAAGTTTTTGCTTTTATTGCAACGATTGAACTTTTAATCGACTCGTGAGCATAAGCATGGCACTCAAAATCAAATCTGCAAACGAAGCTGAGTTCGATCTGCTCGCGCTCGGCGAGTGCATGATTCGCCTCAGCCCGCCGGGACATCAACGCATCGAATTGACGCCGGTGTTTGAAGCCTACGCAGGCGGCGGCGAATACAACGTCGCGTATGCGCTCGCGCGTTACGGCATGCGCGCCGGCTGGATCTCGCGGCTGGTGGATAACCCGCTCGGCGCGTTCATCAAAAATCACGCGCAAGCGAGCGGCATGAATGTGAGCGAAGTGGTTTGGATCCCCTATGACGGCGTGGGCCGCGCCGATCGCATCGGCTTGAATTTTACTGAGGTCGGCATCGGCGTGCGGCCGAGTGTGACGCTTTATGATCGCGGCCACAGCGCGGTTTCGCACATGAGGCCGGGCGAGGTGGATTGGAAAAGAATTTTCACGCAACGCCAAGCGCGCTGGTTTCACACGGGCGGCATTTTTACGGCATTGAGCGATAGTTGCGTCGCCGTGGTTGAAGAAGCGATGCGAGCCGCGCACGAAGCCGGCACGATTGTGAGCTACGATCTCAACTTTCGCAGCAAGCTGTGGCCGAGCAAGCGCGCGATTGAAGTGACGAAGAAGCTCGTGCCTTATATCGACGTGTTGATTGGCAACGAGGAAGATTTTCAAAAAGTGCTCGGCTTCGAAGTGGAAGGCACGGATGAAAGTTTGAAGACGCTTCCCATCGAAGGCTATAAGAAGATGGTCGAGAAAGTGGTGAAGACCTATCCGCAGATCAGCGCGGTGGGCACGACCTTGCGCGAAGTGGTGAGCGGACTCGTCAATAACTGGTCCGCGATCATGTATTATGACGGCAAGTTTTATGAGTCGCGGCGTTATGAGAATCTTGAAATCGAAGATCGCGTCGGCGGCGGCGACGGTTTTTGCAGCGGCTTCGTGTACGGCCTGTTGCACGACATGCCGCCGCAAGCGTGCGTGGAAATGGGCGCAGCGCACGGCGCGTTGTTACAAAGCACGCGCGGCGATACGAGCATGGTGACGATGGAAGAAATCAAACATGTGATGGGAGGGGGGAGCGCGAGGATTAAACGATGACAATCCCCTCCGGCCGAGCCACAATTCAAAGCTTCAACGAAGCGGCAAAAAACTATTCGGCGAAACTCGGTGCTTTCGGTGTTACTCCGCGGCAAAGCTTTTTCACCTATTACCGAGCGAAATATAGGTTACACCTTCCCTGCCACAACCGAGACGAGCCGGAACCAAAAAGTTGAACACGGAGCAAACAGAGTCAACAGAGAAGGTCATGTTTGGAAAATTCTTTTAGTGTTGTTCAAAACCACTTTTTCTCAAAAGGAAAACCATGGCTCGTTTCGATCGTTTGACCGTTTTGAACACCATGCTCAATCACGGCTTGGTTCCGGTGTTTTATGAAGGCGATTTCGAAGTTGCCAAGAAGATTGTGGAGGCGTGTTATGAAGGCGGGGCGCGCGTGTTGGAATTTACCAATCGCGGCGAGCGCGCGTTGCCAGTGTTTGCGCAATTGTCCGAGTTGATTGCGGCGCAATTTCCCGGTCTCATCTTGGGCGTCGGCTCGATTGTCGATGCGCCCACTGCTGCGCTCTTCATTGTGCACGGCGCGAATTTCGTAGTCGGACCGGTGTTGAACCTCGAAGTCGCGAAGCTTTGCAATCGCCGCAAGATTGCTTATTCGCCGGGCTGCGGCAGTGTGAGTGAAATTTCCGAGGCGGAAGAGTGGGGCGTGGAGATCGTCAAAATTTTTCCGGGTGCGCAAGTGGGCGGGCCGACGTTCGTCAAATCCGTGCTCGGGCCGATGCCGTGGACGCGCATCATGCCCACCGGCGGCGTCGAAGCGACGAAAGAGAGTGTGCAAGCGTGGATCAAAGCCGGCGCCGCATGTTTGGGCATGGGCAGCAATCTCATCAGCAAAGAATTGGTCAAGGCCGGCGACTTCGCCGCAATGAGCGCGAACGTGCATCAAATTCTGGATTGGATTGCCGAAGCGCGAGGGAAGTAATCATACGCCAGCAAAATCTTTTTGCGATCAGCTCTTCAAGCAGCAGCGCCTAAACTTATCGACGCGAGCGAAGAAGCGCTGCGCTACATGCTTTGAGCTTTCGAACAGCACTCTTCGCTTCCCCCATTGCCTTCTTGGCTCTTTATCTTCGTTGGCTCCTTATCTTTT
>CAYNDW010000122.1:0-12103 GCA_964395375.1 uncultured Cytophagia bacterium | reverse complement strand
TGAGCAGGCGCTTCGAGTTCGATGCGGTTCGTGCCCACGGCGTCGCGCAGGCCGGCAAAAAGTAGAACGGAAATTTTCATGTCGCGGTTTTCGAATACTTCAATGCGGTGATATGATCAAAGCCGCGATGCTGCGGGTTCTCTTTGAAACCGCGATAGATCGCGCGGCATTGGTAGCAAATTGTGACCGTAGCCAAGAGGTAGTACAACACGAAGTCGATCAGCGTTGCAATGAACAGGCTTATATAATGAGTATGATAGCTGAAAATGACGCCAATCGCAAATATAAAAATGCCAAGGCGCGGGTTAAAATCTTTTTGCAGATAAAAACCCTCGTTGCCACACACGAGGCAGCGTTCAACTTCCTGCGAGTGTTGGCTGTCCGCTGAGAGAACGAGCGGCACGAATTGGCCGCACTTTTTGCAAACAAAACTTTCCGCGGGCAAAGCCTCGGCTTTGTTTTCCGCGCGGCAATTGGGACAGAGAAATTCAACGTTCATGGGTTCAGTTCAACTCCGGATTTTCAGGAACGAAGCGCATCTTGCGCACGACTTGCCCGAGTTTGCCGGCATGATCCAAACCCTGGCTGAGAATATCTCGCACTTGCGAAAGGCGTTTGTCCATCGAAGAAACTTCCAACAATTCTTGTTTGGTCTGCACGGGAATATCAAGCACGGCCGCAACTTGATTGACCACGGTCTCCAAGGAAGCGGTGCGGTCGAAACGGTCTTCGTTTAATTCCATGCCCAACACGTGCTGCAAATAAGTTTGAAACCTCTCCATCAAATCATCGCGTGCGCGCAGTTGTTGATGGTTTTCTAAGACAAACGGCGTTTCTTCGAGGAGTTTGACGGCTGCCAGGCGATAGGGCCTTTCCTGCACGAAACGTGTGATCTCAAAGCGGCGCACGCCGTTCAGCAAAATGTTGAAGCGGCCCTCGGGCAACTTTTCGTAGTTTTCTATTCTTCCCATGCAGCCGACCTTATGCACCGAGGGCGTGCCGAAATAATCGCTTTGCCAGCCCGATTGCAACAACACGATGCCGAGACTGCCTTCGTTTTGCAACACCTCGCGCACCATTTGTTTATAACGCGGCTCAAAAATATGCAGCGGTAAAATAATTTTTGGAAAGAAGACCAGATTGGGCAGCGGAAAAATCGGCAATAATGTTTCCGGCATACAGACCTCACGAGGCAGAAGATTCGTTTGCCATTTCGGTTTGCGACTGTGCGTTCTCAGTTTCCCGCAAACGACGTTGCGCCCATTGCGCCGTTTCCGCGAGCACAGCGTCCTTGTGATGAACGAACGCAGCAACCGCGGCTTGGTGTTGCGCGAGGCCGCTATTGCCCAGCGCGACGAGCACATTGCGCATGAAACCGCGCCATTTCGAACGTTTGATCGGTGAGTTTTTAAAGCGCGTTTGAAAAGTCGCTTCCGCGATCGCGGCAAGCTCGGTCAGCCTAGGCGCGACGCCATTTTTACGCGGCGCGAATGCCGCCTCGCTCGTGACCGGCGCTTTGCGATTCCACGGGCACACGTCTTGACAAATGTCGCAGCCAAAAACATGTTGTCCCATCGGCGCGCGCAACGTTTCGGGAATCGCACCGCGAAGCTCAATGGTAAGATAGGAGATACAACGCTGGGAGTCAAGTACGTAGGGGGCAATAAACGCGTCGGTCGGGCATGCGTCCAAACAGCGGCGACACGTGCCGCAACGATCGGGAGGCGGCGCATCGATTTCGAGCACCAAATTCGTGATCAATTCGCCGATGAAAAACCAGCTCCCCATTTTTTGATTGATGAGATTCGTGTTCTTGCCGAACCAACCCAAGCCCGCATACTTCGCGAAGACGCGGTCGAGCACCGGGCCGGTGTCCGCGTAATATCGGCCTTGATACTTTGCGCCGGCTTCGTGTTCGAGAAAGCGATGTAGTGTTTCCAATTTCTCTGCGAGCACGTTGTGATAATCTTCGCCCCAAGCGTAACGCGAAATCCAACCGCGCTCTTCATCTTTCATATCAATAGAAAGCGGCTGCGGCGTGTGATAGTTGAGGCCGATGACGACGACCGATTGCGCTTCCGGCATGATTTGGCACGGGTCAAGTCGTTTGGGCAATTGGCGATGGAGATATTCCATCTCGCCCGCGTAACCGGCGTCGAGCCATTGCGGATAATATTCTAACTCTTTGAACGCGGCAATCGGCGCGACGCCGACGAGGTCGCAGCCCTGTTCGCGCGCATAGGATTTTAGTTTTTGAGTGAGGGATTCCATTCTGATTAGCCAAGAGCATTGCAAATTTAAAATTGAAAATTCACAACGAACAGCTTTGCGGCATTATTGGCGATCTCCGCTGCGCGGCAGACCGTGATGAACTCAGCCATGAGTAAGCTCCGTGTTCAAAATTAAATTGAAGAGAGGCGCTGCTTTAGTCGGGGGAGAATTTCGCAAGATTCGCTTTCACTTGCAAGCGATGCGCGCGGCGAATTTCCGCTTCGCGCCAGCGGCGTTGTTCTTGTTCAGTAAGGGGAGTATAGGAAGGGACGGGCACGGGCTTGCCTTTGTCATCGAGCGCGACAAAGGTCAAGTAGGCGGAACTCGTGTGGCGGCGCGCGCCGGTGAGCGGACTTTCCGACCAAACTTTCACGCCGATTTCCATCGAAGAGTTGAAGGCGCGATTGAGCGCGGCTTTGAGAATGATCAGCTCACCGACTTTGATGGGATGGCGAAATTCGAGGTAATCCACGCTCGCAGTAACCACGGGACGGCGGCAATGGCGAAACCCGGCAACCGCGGCGGCGACGTCGATCAAGTGCATCACTTTGCCGCCGAGAATATTGCCGAGCAGGTTGGCGTCGTTGGGCAACACGATCTCCATCATCTCCGCGGTGGTTGCGGCGGCGAAATCATTGGGGCGCTCTCCCACACGGCTCTCGTTCATGCTCATGCTATAAAGTGATCTCCATTCCTTCTTGTGCTGCATAAGTTTCGGGGAACAGCGTTCGCGCATATTGTTCGAGCGCATCGATCATCGCATCGTCGTGATGCGGGTCGTGGTGATAAAGAATCAGCTTGCCGACGCCGGCTTTACGCGCAACTTCACAGGCCATGTCGATGGTGCTATGGCCGAAGCCTTGCGTGGGAAAATGTGGATCGTTGTATTCCGCGCTGGTGTATTGCGCATCATGAATGAGGATATCCGCGGCGTGTGCGAACTCGATCAAGCGCGCATCGCCCCCGGCATAGCCTTCGGTGTCCGTCGCATAAACGATGCGTTTGCCGTTTTGTGTGGCTTGATAAACAAACACGCCGTCTTTCGGATGCGCGTAACTCCGCATCATGCTCACCACGAGATCATTGGCCTCGGCGTGCGGCAAATTTTGCCTCACGTTGAAATGTTCCGGCGCATTTGCCGTGGCGCGAAAGAGAATGCGATCCGTGTCCGCGAGATTCTTGATGATCTTGTTGGCGTTCAACTCTTCGAGACGCACCGGACAATATCTTGCGGTCATAATGTGGGTGATGCTGTCTTGCAGATCGATGCCGAGTAATTGCGGCCCAAAGACGTATAGCCAGGTTTCGTTGAAATAGGCCGGCTGAAAAAAAGGCAAGGCTTGAATGTGATCGTGATGCGTGTGGCTTAACAGAATTGTCAGCGGCAGCGGAGGATGAAGATGCGCGCCGTTGCCGCGCCGATATTCCGCCATGATCAAATCGCCCAAGCCGATGATGCCCGTGCCCGCGTCGAAAATCAAGCGATGCGCGGCATTGCGGATTTCGACGCACGAAGTATTGCCGCCGTATTTCACCGTGTGCGCCCCCGGCACCGGATAGCTGCCGCGCACGCCCCAAAAACGGAGTTTCAGATTTTCTTCTGCCGGAAAATTGGATTGGCGCTGCGGTGTTGAAACTACTGCAAGATCGTTTCTGATCATAAAATCCTCATGCGCTGCATGACTAATGTTGTCGGAGATTTGCCGCGTGGCAAGCATAACTTTTTTCTATTACGCCCGTCGCGCGACAAATGCGTAAAGCCTTCCAACCTTGCAGCGACACCTCATGCCAATCCTGTAATGCCATCTCTAAAATGTCATTCTGCAAGAACCTTTCCTCGCACTTGCAATCTCTCTCAAGCACTAGGAAAGTTTCTTCCAGAAGGACAAGTTGATCTGAATATAACTACGACAGCTTGAAAACTTTGCCGAGAATACTCTTTTCCGGCGCACTGCCCGCGTTTAAAATTTCCACATTCTTGATCAAAGCCTCGGCGATTTTGTTGAAGGCCTCTTTCACCGGTGAATCGTTTTTCTGCGCGACCACAGGCTTGCCTTCATCGCCGCCCACGCGAATCGCGAGATTCAATGGCACTTCGCCGAGAAACGGCGCATCAAATTTTTTCGCCGCCTCGCGCCCGCCGCCGTGCGAGAAAATTTCCGTGCGCGCGTTGCAATGCGGGCATACAAAGTAGCTCATGTTCTCGACCACGCCGAGAATCGGCACCTCCACTTTGCGAAACATGTTGATGCCCTTCTTCGCATCGCTGAGCGCCACGTCTTGCGGCGTGGTAACGATGACTGCGCCGGTGAGGGCGACCGCTTGCGAGAGCGTGAGCTGCGCATCGCCGGTGCCGGGCGGCATGTCCACGATGAGATAATCCAATTCGCCCCATTCGACTTCCATCAAAAATTGCGTGATCATTCTGCCCACAAGCGGGCCGCGCCAAATCACCGCGGTGTCGCCTTGATTGACATAGCCGATGGAAACGAGACGCAGACCGTACTTTTCAATGGGCAGAATTTTTCCCGAAGGCGCGCCTGCGAGTTGCGCATTCATCGTGTCGGTCATCATCGGCACGTTCGGCCCGTAAATGTCCGCATCGAGCAATCCGACTTGTGCGCCCTTTTGCGCAAGCGCAATCGCGAGATTGACCGATACCGTGGTTTTACCCACGCCGCCTTTGCCGCTCGCAACGGCGATGATATTCTTCGCGCCGGGGACAGTGGGACGATTCATGGGTTGAGGTGGTTGGTTCATAGAGTTTCGTGTGAAATTGGTTTAATAGAAGATTGAGTTCGTTCGGGTCGGCGTAAGACAGCCGGAAATATCCTTTTCAGTAGTTCACATCGTCAAATCTGTCTTTGAAAGGAGCGAGCAAACGTTTGCCGTGGACCACCGCTATGACACAGACTGTTTGCTCTTCGACACAATAAATGAGACGATAGCTATAAACAAACTTTTCCCGAATCTTCTGATTGTTCAATTCAGGAACGACACGGCCCGCGAAAGGAAAGAGATCCAGCTTTCGCGCTGCCTCTAAGATTTTTTCAACCACGGCAGACGCGTATACAGCCGAATCACGCGCAATGTATTCCGCGATGCTATCGACATCGGCAAGGGCCTCCAAAGACCATGTCACTTGATAAGCCATTTTTCCAAGCGCTTTTCAACTTCTTGTTGCGGCAACGTTCCGTTGGTTTCAACCGAAGCCAAACCACGACGAATCTTTTCCAATACGTACAGATGATATTGAATGTCTTCGATTGAACAATCGTCGGGTAGTTGCGCTAGTAAAGAAGTCACTTCATTTTTGACGGTTTGCATGCTCATCTCCGAAATCGCTTTTATCGTTTTCGATTCTCAAGGTGGTTTGCTCTGCGCTGCAGCCAGCGCTCAAATGAAGCTTGACTCTCGCTAGATTTTTTGCCTAGCAGCAAACCCTCGACGCCGAGGTCTTCATCCAAATCGGGCCAATGAATGCCATAGCCCGCGCCGCTGATTTGAAAGTTGGCGCGCTCGACTGGTGTGCCATGGGCCAAACGCGGATACCAGTTGAGGGGAACGCTAATCGTGCGACCGTCTTCGAGATCGGCAAATAGTTTTTCTTCGCCGATCAGTACACGAGCGATTTTGGCGGGCTCAAGCTCTCGACTAACAGAAGGCATCCCATTCATTTCTTAATGTCTCCAAGTTGTCGTGAATGATTTTTTCGATGTCGCGCAGTTCCTTGTGGGAATAGTCGTGGTTGTTTCCCAATGTCACTACGGGATCGAGCCAAAATTTCGCGCTCATGTTGTCTCGATCAACGTGCGTATGACGACGTTCGCCGCAATCATAGGAGTAGAAGTAAAAACGATAAGGACCTTGCCGTAGAGTCGTCGGCATTTTTGAAATCCTAGTGAGAAAACTACTGGCAAGAATTCTCCCGTCATTCACACAATGGGAACTGGGGATATGCTGATGGAAAAATCTCATTGCGCAAGGAACACGCTGCTCACTGCAAGCGCAGAATCGCCGTGAACAACAGAAAAATCCCAGCAGCAAAATCTCCGAGCGTCATGAACATTGCCGTGCTGTGCAGCTTCGTGAAGCTCGCGCGTTCGGGCGCGTCCGCGGGCGCGGTATCGAAACAGCCGATGACCAAACGCAACTCGTCCATTTTGGGAGAGATAAAGAAGTGATGTCCGATCCAGCTCGCGGTCATAAAAAAAATCACTGCGGCTTCGGATAACGAGGGCGCGGGCAATAAACTCTCCGAATTGCGCACGGAGCTGAACGCAACGAGCGCCAATATAAGGAATATCTTCAGAATGTCAAAAGCTTTCAAAAAACTGAAGACCAAACTGCCGGCGCGGCTGCGGGAAGGAAAGAATTGGAAGGTTTTGGGGGCGATAACAAAGGCGAGAAAGAAGGCTCCGCCCATCCACAAAGAGAGCGTGAGCAAATACAGGCACAACGTGATGCGGTCGATCATGGCGATGAACAATGTCCTATTGTTGTAATGCGGCTCGTCGCAAGCAATTCCAATACGACGAGGCTCCTAATCAACAAAAAAGGCTTTTGCCTTTTTAAAATAAAACCTCCAACGGATAGCTGAAGACCAATCGATGATTACCTGCGCCGATCTTTATCCGTCATTCAGGATGAATCTTTTTAAGCACTGGACAGTTTCCCCGGCGAGTAAAAAGATTCCTTCTGAATGACAGCGCTAAAAGGATGATCGCAAAAAAATATCCGTTGGCCTTCAGCTATCCGTTGGAAAACGTTTTCGTTTCGGTTTGACGAGAATCAAAATACCGCCAAACCGAAACACTGCGGACGCAACTACTTCACGAACGTTTTATAACGCTCGTTAATGCGGCCCCAGTGTAAATTGCTGATGAAGTTGTCGATGTACTTCGCGCGGCCCGGGCCGTCTTTGTGATAATACGCATGCTCGAACACGTCGCACGCGATGAGCGGAACGCCGCCCCAAATCGCGCCGTATTGATGTTCATCCACCAACACGTTGATCAGTTGCTTCGACCACAACGCATCGTACACGAGCAAGCCCCAGCCGCTCAACTTCGCGGAGAGCGAGGCCGCTTTGAAGTCGGCTTTCCATTTATCGAACGAGCCGAATTGCTTTTCAAGCGCGGCGAGCACTTCCGGGCCTTTCTTCGCGTCGCCGTCGCCGCCGAGCACGGCCCAATAAACATCGTGCAGCAACGCGCCGGAATGATTCCAGGTGTAGCGGCGCTTCAATTCGCCGATCTCGCTATGGTTGCCGTTCGCCGCCGCGGGGTCGGCCTTGTCGAGCGCCTGCTCGATTTTGTTGAGCACCGTGACATAGCCTTTGTGATGCGTGTTATAATGCCAGTCGGTGGTTTCCGGGCTGACGACGTCTTTGAGCAACGATTTCGCTTCTTCGTCGCCATAGGGCCGCGGCGTGAGTTTATATTCGAAAGCCATCACATCCTCCTAAAAAATTTTGGAATGGTTCTTCCCGGCGAAATGATTTTATTTTGACTCGCGGGAGAAACACAAAGCGGGGGGCAATATAGAAAATCCACTTCAAAAGTCAACGCCCAGTTTGGCGGGAAAAATCGCTTGCTTGTCTGTGAATCTCTCTTAAATTAGCCGCCCATTAGAGCAACCACTTCAACCAGAAAGGCAAACATGGCCAGAAGCAAAAGCAAACAACGCCTCGTGCGCATGAAACGGCGCCAACATTTGAAGGCGCGCAAGAAGCGCCAAAAAGCGACACGCGCCGGGGCAAAAGCCTGAGACGGCACAATGTTCGGCGTTATGAAGCTTTCAGTTTTGTGATCGAGCCTGATCTGCATTTGCAGCATCAGGCTTTTTTTATTCACGACTTGCTATTCAGAGCATAAAATAGGTTACACTTCGGCCTAGTGCTGTCATTCAGCCGGAAGCTTTTTAAGCACTCGGCAGTATCTCGAGCGCGTAAAAAGATTTCTGCGGAATGACAAGCGAGAAGGAAAATATAACCTGTATTTCGCGCGGGGTAATATGCAAACGCGCAAGAGCCGTAAGCAAAATCATGATCGGTAATTTTTTTTAAAATCGTTTTGCCGGAAATGGTTTGGCTGCAATGCGCCGTTCTAAAAATTTTTCTTTCCGTAAGAGATTCTCCACAAAACTTGGGTCTACTTGACGTGAATCTCTATTCTCTAAAACCAACCTGAGGCGAACATGAGCAAACTTATGCGTAGTATTTGGGGTGTAGCACTCTTTAATCTTGCCGCATTCAGTCAAACCCAGCCGCAACTCACCGTCGATTCTATCATGCGCGATCCGAAATGGCTCGGCGCATTTCCGCAGAGTCCTTATTGGTCGGACGACAGCAAAACCCTCTACTTTAGTTGGAACCCCGAAGGCAATCCCGCGGACTCGCTTTATGCCGTGGCGCGCACGGGCGGCAAGCCGAGCAAAATTTCTCCGCTCGTGCAGCGCCGCATGCCTTCGCCCGCGGGAAATTACACGCGCGATTATGCCAAAAAACTTTTTGAGCGCGACGGCGATATTTTTATTTTGACGATCAAAACCGGCAACGTTTTGCAAGTTACGAACACGCTGGCGTATGAAAGCGCGCCGCGTTTTTCTTTTAATGAAGACGCCGTTATCTTTGAGCGAGAGAATAATCTCTATTCATGGAAGACGGCGGACGGTCAACTTACGCAACTCACCAATTTCCGCTCCGGCACGAAGGCGGAGGAAGACCAAGAGCCGCGGACTTCCGAGCAGCAATATCTCGCGCAAGAAGAGCTGCGTTTGCTCGAGGTGTTGCGCACACGCAAAGACCGCGCGGAGAGCGCGAAGCGCATGCGCAAATTTTTAGAAGTGAAACGTCCGCGCGCGATTTATCTCGGCGAAGAGAGCGCGCAGAATCTTCAACTCTCTCCCGACAACAAGTTCGTCACGTTCATGTTGGAGAAAAATACGCGCGACACGCGCACCGCGCAAGTGCCGAACTATGTCACTGCAACGGGCTTCACCGAAGACATTGCGACGCGAACGAAAGTGGGCGAGCCAAACTCAACCTATCGTTTCGGCTATTGGGATATTGCCGCGGACACCGTGAAGTATTTGAGCACGGACAGCTTGCCGGAAGTCATTGCCGTGCGCGCGTTCACAATGATTCCAACTAAAATCGATACCAGCGCGAAAGCCGTGGCCAAGCCACGCGCGGTGCTTTGCCACGGTCCGTTTTGGAGCGACGACGGCAAGCGCGCGTTCGTCGTCGTGCTCTCATTAGATAACAAAGATCGCTGGATTGCCAGTCTCGATCTGCCTTCGGGCAAATTAACCACGCTCGATCATCAACACGACGAAGCGTGGATTGGCGGCCCGAGCATCGATGGCTATTGGTCCCCGGGCGCAGTGGGCTGGCTGCCGGATAACGAGCATGTATGGTTTTGTTCCGAAGCAAGCGGCTACTCGCAGCTTTATCTGGTGAATGTAAACACGAAACAGAAGCAGGCCCTGACGAGCGGCGCGTTTGAAATCAGTGCGCCGTTTCTCTCGCGGGATAAAAAGCGTTGGTACTTCACGAGCAATGAAGTGCATCCAGGCGAGTATCATTTTTACTCGATGCCTCTTTTCGGCGGGACGCGCACGCGACTCACTTCGCTCGTGGGTGAAAATCAAATTGCGCTTTCGCCCGATGAAACCATGCTCGCGATTCGACATGCGAAGGCAAACGAGCCGTGGGAAATTTATTTGCAGCCAAACAAGCCCGGCGCGATGGCGCAGCGCATCACCCATTCCACCACCGAGGAGTTTAAAAAATATCCGTGGCGCATGCCGGAGTTCATCACCTATCCCACGCGCGACGGCAAGCTTGTGCATGCGCGTTTGTATCGACCCGCGAAGCCGAACGGCGCGGCCGTGGTCTTCGTGCATGGCGCGGGCTATTTGCAAAACGCGAACAACAGTTGGTCGTATTACTTTCGTGAGTACATGTTTCATAATCTCCTCGTCGATCTCGGCTACACCGTGCTCGATCCCGATTATCGCGCGAGCGCGGGTTATGGCCGCGAGTGGCGCACCGCGATCTATCGCCACATGGGCGGCAAAGATTTGGAAGATGTGGTTGACGGCGCGAAGTTTTTGATCGAGCGACACGGCATTGATGCCAAGCGCCTCGGCGTGTATGGCGGAAGCTATGGCGGCTTCATTACGCTCATGGCCATGTTTACCACACCCGACGTGTTTTCCGCGGGCGCGGCGCTCCGGCCTGTGACGGATTGGGCGCATTACAATCACGGCTACACTGCGAACATTCTCAACATTCCGCAAGCCGACACGCTCGCATATCGCCGCAGCTCGCCGATTTATTTTGCCAATGGCTTAAAAGGCGCGCTGCTCATGTGCCACGGCATGGTCGATGTCAACGTGCATTTTCAAGACACGGTGCGCTTGACGCAGCGTTTGATCGAACTCGGCAAAGACAATTGGGAAGTTGCGCTCTATCCCGTCGAAGATCACAGCTTCAAAGAGCCAAGCTCGTGGCGGGATGAGTATCGGAGGATTTTTAGGTTGTTTGAGGAACACTTACGCTAATGCAGATGGAACTCCAATTCTGACTCCACTTCAAGAAGCTTAGTTTTTAAAATCGAACATGGCGTCATTCCGTGGGAATCCTTTTTAGTCTTGGACATTGGCTCTGGCACTTAAAAAGATTCCTTCGGAATGACATGCTCAAGAAGAGCGCAATATGCGATATCGCACGGGCCAATTTTTTTCTCCAGCGAAATATGGAACTGCCACGAAAGAGATTTCCATTTTCGTGTGAATTCCCTCACGTGCCCAACCCCTCCCAACAGACTCTCCGTGTTTGCACCACGCCCTCGCGCAGAACTTCCATTGCTTCTTTAGCGAGATTTTCTAACTTGTCTGCGGCAATCCACCGAACTCGAAAACGGAAGGGAGCACAAGATGGCATCCGAGCCTCGTCGCATGGCGCGACACACTAGAATTCTGATCGGCCTCATCGCTGGCGCAACCGCGGGCGTGATCTGCAACAAATTTTTCAGCGGTGCGCCGGCGCTCGCGCTTGTACAAAAGTATTTGAGCGACCCGCTGGGCAAAATCTTTTTGAACCTGCTCATCATGGTCGTCATCCCGCTGGTGTTCTCGAGTTTGGCGCTCGGGGTCGCGCAAATCGGCGATCTCAAGCAGCTTGGCCGCATCGGCGTGCGCACCGCGTTATATTTTTTGCTCGTGACGACCATCGCCGTTTGCATCGGTCTCGTGTTGGTTAACACCATTCGCCCCGGCGATCATCTGCCGCAAGAAACCAAAGAACGTTTGCTCGCAACCTATAGCCAGGAAGCTTCCACGCTCAAAGGCGCGGCGGATCAAACCGATTTCGGCATTCAAACATTGGTCGGCATCGTGCCGCGCAATCCGTTTGCCGCGGTCGCGCGGCCCAATCCCGATATGCTCGCGTTGATCTTCGTCGCGCTCATGGCCGGCGTCGGCTTGACGATGATTGCAACGGAGCGCGCGCAGCCTGTGATTCGGGTGTTGGAGGGGATCAATGACATTGCGGTTGCGATCATCAACATTGCGATGAAGCTCGCGCCCTTTGGGGTGGCCGCGCTCATCTTCAGCGTCACTTCGCGCTTTGGATTTGATTTGCTCGTGGCGCTGGGTTGGTATGTCGTCACCGTGCTGCTCGGCTTGGCGCTGCACCAGTTCGGCGTCTTCGCTATTTTAATCAAAGTCTTCGCGCGCTACAGCCCGCTCAAGTTTTTTAGAAAAGTGGAAACGGTCATGCTCACCGCCTTTTCCACGAGTTCGAGCAATGCGACGCTGCCCACCA
>CAYNDW010000121.1:0-12174 GCA_964395375.1 uncultured Cytophagia bacterium | reverse complement strand
AACGCGACATTGGTGGGGTAGGCCTCATAGAGTTCTTTGAACAAGTCGGTTTCTTGTTCATAAAACCCCAACGCCTGGTCCAAATTCCCCAGCGCGCTGTGCGTTTCGCCGAGTTTGGAGTAGGAAATCGCCAAGCCGTTTTTAAACGCGACATTGGTGGGGTAGGCCTCATAGAGTTCTTTGAACAAGTCGGTTTCTTGTTCATAAAACCCCAACGCCTGGTCCAAATTCCCCAGCGCGCTGTGCGTTTCGCCGAGTTTGGAGTAGGAAATCGCCAAGCCGTTTTTAAACGCGACATTGGTGGGGTAGGCCTCATAGAGTTCTTTGAACAAGTCGGTTTCTTGTTCATAAAACCCCAACGCCTGGTCCAAATTCCCCAGCGCGCTGTGCGTTACGCCGAGTTTTTCGTAGGAAATCGCCAAGCTATTCTTTGCATCTGCATCATCAGGATTGATCTCGCAGAGTGCTTTGGTTATTGCAAGGCTCTTTTGGTAAAAGGACAAAGCCTCGCTCAAGTTCCCTGTGGTTTCGTAATAATTGCCCATGCGCTCACACAACAGATCTAGCTTGCTACTCGCCTCGCTAAACGCCGCGACCACACTTGCGCCATAACGCGCGAACACCGCGGCCTCTTCATACGTCGCGTTCAACGGATGGCCGATATTGGTTTCATAATCCAGCTTCTCGATCAGCGCCGCAATCAACGGCGCGCAGTCTTCAAAGAGTCGCGGGTTCTTGTGCTTCGTGATCTCTTGCACCACCGGGCTGCATTTAAACGCCGCGGTCTCGGCATTGTATTCCAACCAACCCTTTTGCGCCAGGCCGAGCAGGTTTGGCTCCAAGTCGTCCTCGGCCGTTAGCAAAGTTTCCAACCCGGCAAAGGGCATACTCTCCGCGGGCAACACGCTAAAGGCCGAGAGCAGCGCGGTTTCCGCCGGCGCCAGTGGGCTGAGGTCATACATCGCGCCAATAATGTCTTCGGCTTTGGCCTGGCGCAAACTGCCGCGCGTGTGATAGCCCGTGGCCACGGTCGCGCTTTGGCTCAGGCCGAGCACGCCCCGGCTTTGCAAATCAACGAGCAGGTTGGCGAGCGTGTAATGGGTTTTCAAACGGTTGCGCTGGTGCAGGGTTTTGGCGAGCAGTTCGAGCACGAGCGTGTTGCCGCCGATGGCCACGCGGATTTTTTGGAAGAGCGCATCTTCGCGCGCGTCATGGCCGGGGTAACACGCGCGAAAGAGTTGCAGGGCCTCGGCCTCGGGCAGGCCCGCGATTTTGTAGGTCGCGGCGGCGCTAAACTCGGTCACGCGCGTGGTGAGCAACACGTGAAAATTCGGGCAACGGCGCAGGTGCAGATAATTCGCGGCGAGGTCGTCCAGTTCATTCGCGTTGTCAATCACGAGCAAGCATGGGCCGGGCAAGCTCGCCATGGCCGTGAGCAAACGCTCGCGGCGGCCCTCGGTGGGCAGCGTGTCTTCAAAGCGCACGCCCAACGCAGCGGCGAGACCGAGCACAGCCGTGGTGATGTTGTTCTCGCTCAACACCCACGCGAGGTGTTTGTATTCTTTTTGATGGGTATGAAAATAGCGCGAGGCCAGCGAGGTTTTGCCGATGCCGCCTTCGCCATTGACCAAGAGCAGCAAGCTCGTGCCGGAAAAGAGTTGGTCTTTCAGGTCGTGCAACTCGGCCTCGCGGCCAATGAAGCGCTCGGGCAAAAACGGCGGCGGGGTGAGCAGGTGCGGAATGGCCTCCGGCCTTTCGAAGTGGATGAAGCCCTCGTCCGCGAGCTTGTCGAGTTGATTGTCAAAATGCTCGCGCAGGCCTTCGATGTTTTTGTACACGGTTTGAAAATGGCCGAGCTGTTTGAGTTTTTCTTGAAAGGCGCGCAGGCTGATGAGGTCATCCAGATTGGCGCTGCCAGTGGTGAGAGGCGCATCTTTAAAATAGGTGAAGATGCGCGGCTTGCCGGTCGCTTGAAACTGTCTCAACGCAGCCTCAAACTCTTCCGCGGTATATTTCCCCACTTTGGTGCAGAACAGCATCACAAAAATATCGCAGCCGCGAATGGCTTGGTTGTACTTCTCCTGCAAGCGCGTGGCTGACATCGCGTCGAGAAAGTCTTCCCAAATGACGAGTTCGAGCAACACACCGCGCTTGGCCCACAACTTGTTTTTGCGACCAATGAAAATCTCAAACTGTTCGCGGTCGCTTTTCAGTTCCGCAGAGGAGGCGAGGAAGATTTTGAGTGGTGGCACGGAGTACCCATTCGAGTTATCAGTCATGTGCCCCGTTTTTTATGCCACGGAAACACATCGAAGGACACAGAAAATTTTTGCTGCTAGTTCTTCAGGTTACGACTTGAATGCCGAGCTATGACTTTTGATCTCAAATTCGTCAACCACTCCCCCAGAATTATCATTCAGCAGGAATCTTTTTCCTCGCCGGAGATACTGTCGAGTGCTGAAAAAGATTCCCGCTGAATGACATGAGCTAGGAGCGCTTCCAGGATCTTGCCGGTTTTGATCAGGAAATCTCCTCAGAAGCTGTTGCGAAGTTTTGATGCAAACTTTTCCTGCGTCGAAGATACAACCTCTCTCCTCCTTTCGCAAGCTTCGAAAACGCGGCTTGCAAAAATAGCGCATGCGGGCTATCTTGCGGGCGAATATAAAAGGGAGAACGAAGCCGTGCGTGCGCAAAAAAACCTCAGCAGACATAACGCGAACGAGCCGCAATCTAAAAGCTTTTTGTAAGCGGATATCGCGGAGGTGTTGCCGAGCACTTAAACAGATTCCTTTTGAATAACAGATTAAACAAGTTTCGCCAACACCTCTCCACAATTTACTCAACACTGCTTTTTATGTTCGGCTGGTGCCTCACCTCGGGTTCCTCTCCGCTTGTTTACCGAGGCGCTCTTTGCAAGCGCGCTGACTTAAAGCGCTTCGCGGGCTGCAAAAAGCAAGGGCGAGCGCGAACGGACTGCTTCGAATGATCTAAAAGAGGGAGAAACGTATGTCAAAAATTTGCATTACCACCATGCGTAAATCCGCGATCATTTATCTGTTCCTCGCATTGCACTACGCGATCAGCTCTGCCCAAACGCCGCCGCGTTATGGCCTCCTCAACATCAACAACCTCACCAGTTGGATGCGCCACGACGGCATTTCAAATCGCTCGCCCAAGAACAATCACGGTAGCCTCTTCCCGCGCGGCACGGCGAACGTGGTTTATCAAGACGGCATGGTGTGGGGCGGCAAAGCTTACGTCGATGCCGCGCGCACAAAGCCCGCGCCGTTCAATCAACTCATTCGCGTGGGCGGCGCAACGTATCAAACCGGCTCGCGCGCTGGAAGAATTATTGGCTTTGGCGCAACCGCGGTGGCCGCGGATTCCAATGCAGCCGAAGCGCGGGTGTATCGCCTCCGCCGCGATTATTTTGCAATGAGCGCAGCGGAACTGCGCCGCGACGCCGCGGAAACTTTCGAAGAAGCATTGGCGAACATTACGCCGCAGCAGATGCAAACGATCCGCGCGCAATATGAACGCGATTGGAACGAATGGCCGGTGGTGTTTGGCGCGCCGTTCATTGATCGCAATGGCAATGGCGGTTACGATTCGCCGCCGCCCTTCAGCGCGAACTTCACTGCCGCTGATCTCATCGCCGGAAATTATGACGAGCCTGGCATTGCAAGCCTGCATCGCGATCAACCTGCGGACCAAGTTTTGTGGACGGTTTACAATGATCTCGATGAACGCCAAGCGAAAATTTTTTACAGCTCATTGCCGCTCGGCTTGGAAATCCAGGTTACGCTCTATGCTTATAAAGATGCCACGCCCTGGGCCGGCTATTATATGCGCCGCGTGCGCATCATCAACAAAGGCGGCGTCGGCATTGATGATCAAAACCAACGCGGCGTGTTGTGGATCGACAGCATGTACGTGGGCCAATGGTCTGACGCGGACGTGGGCAGCGCCTTCGATGATTTGGTGGGATGCGATACGCTGCTGCAACTCGGCTATGCTTACAATGGCGTTGGGCCGGATGCCGAGTTTCACAAATTCAAACTAGCGCCGCCGGCCGTTGGTTATAGCATAATGCAAGGTCCGCGTGTGCCTGCGAGCAATGCATCTGCGTGGTTTGATTTCAAACGCATCGTGGGATTGAGAAATTTACCCATGAATGCTTTTTCATATTTTACTCCACTTGGCGGTCTACCTGTTGATCCTCCTCCACCTTACTATCAAACGCTCCGCTACTACAAGGCACTCAAAGGCTTCGCACCAAAAGACGGTGTTCATGATTATTATCCTTTTCCACCTGGTATGACTCCCGGGCCTTTTCCTCTTTCCGGCGATCCGGTTCGCCGCACGGGTTTTATTGATGGTCTGGGCTCGCAATACTCCTTACCGCCAAGTGATCGCCGCTTTATGATTTCCTCCGGCCCGTTTCAACTCGCGCCGGGCGACACCCAGGAAGTCATTATCGCGTTCGTTGCCGGCCTCGGCGTGGATCATACGTCGAGCATTACGGTTGCCAAACACGTCGCGCAAGTTGTGCGCTTCTCGTATCCTTATCGCGCGCGCTTTTTTCATCCAACCGAAGAGACGATGCCCGAGCCTTTGCCGCCGAGCTACTATTCCCTCTCGCCGAACTATCCGAATCCTTTCACTTCAAACACGCGCTTTGATTACACACTCAAAAGAGAAGCGCACGTCCGCGTGAGCATTTTTGATTTGATGGGAAGGGAGGTGGCAGTCGTCGATGATCGCCTCCTGCCCGCGGGTTATCATCGCGCGAGTTGGAATGGCCGCGATCAACAGGGCCGCGTCTTGCCGAGCGGGGTTTATTTTTATCGATTGAAAGCCGGGCACGTTGAGCTCACGCGGAAGCTTGTGCTCGTGCGTTAATGTAATTTGAGGATCGCGTTCGATAACGCGCTGGGAATCCTCTCCAGATCCTGTCATTCAGCAGGAATCTTTTTAAGCGCTGGCGTTGCTCTCTAGAACTGAAAAGGATTCCTACTGAATGACATGTTTCAGTCTGCGATTCCCGACTTGCTTTTTTCAATCTTACAAAAGACCTTTCGTGTATGAATCTCGAAAGGTCTTTTGGTTTTTGATCAAGCCCAAGCTGGGAGAAACGATGCCACTTCAAAACGCAATCAACCCGTTTGCGATCATCCAAAAATATTATGACCCGAGCGGCGAGTCGTATCGCATCTTGGTCATTCACAGTCTGCTCGTGGCAAATAAGGCATTGGAGATTGCGCGCGGTTATCAAGCGCGGCATGTTGACGCCAAGCTCGATTTGCAATTCATCGAAGAAGCCGCGCTGCTGCACGACATTGGCATCTTTCGCTGCGACGCGGCGAAGATTCATTGCATCGGCACGGAGCCGTATATCAAACACGGACTCCTTGGCCGCGAAATTTTAGATGCGGAAGGCTTGCCGCAACATGCGTTGGTGTGCGAGCGGCACACGGGCGTGGGCCTCACGCGCGAAGATGTGCTTGCGCAAAACTTGCCTTTGCCTTTGCGTGATTACGTGCCGCTCTCTTTGGAAGAAAAGATTATTTGCTTGGCTGATCGTTTCTATGTGAAAAATCCCGAGGCGCTGTATCGGCCATTATCAGTGGAAAGAATTGGAGAGAAGATTGCGAAGTATGGCGCGGGCGCATTGTCGCGGTGGGAGGAATTGCGCGGGTTACTTGTATAACCTGAATTTTGCATTCGTGATGTCGCCAACTATCGCCCGATGATGAATCATCAGGCTAGGAGATGAAAGCCAACTAAAGTTGGCTACCACCCAATAGGTGTTTAATCGTCTTCAGACGATTTTCACCTTTTAGCCTGATGCTTACAGCATCAGGCGGAGGTTGGCGATTGCACCAGTGCAAAATTCAGGGAATGACAATGCCTCATGCGATGAAACCTCGGCCCAGCCGAGGTTGGAACTCTCTCCGAACTCTATCAACGATTCCCCTCTTCATTCGCGAGTTGAATGAACCTCTCTTGCACGGAAATCTTTTCCTGCCCGGCCACGGGCTGGCGGCGAACGTAATGCCCGTCGGGCTGGCAATCCCACGCCGTGCTATTGTCGCGCTCATACACTTCTAAAATCTCCGCGAGCTGTCTTTGTACTTGCGGATGCAGCGCGGGAATGATCGTCTCCACCCGGCCGTCAAGATTGCGTTTCATCCAATCCGCGGAGCCGATGTAGTATTCATGCGCGCCGCCGTTGACGAAATGATAAATGCGGCTGTGCTCCAAAAATCTGCCCACCACGCTGAACACGCGAATGCTCGCGGACATGCCGGGCACGCCGGGCCGCAGACAATTGAGGCCGCGGACATTGAGCGCGATGGGCACACCGGCATGGCTGGCGTGATATAATTCTTGAATGAGATCCGGATCTTGCAATTGATTCATCTTCGCGCGAATGCCGCAGGGCCGGCCGGCTTTGGCGTGTTCGATCTCGCGGCGGATCATCGCAACGAATCGCGAGCGCATGTGTTTGGGCGCGACGATGAGCTTGCGATAATGATCGTAGGGCGTCGCGCCGGTGAGTTCGTTGAACAGCGCGGCCACGTCTTCGCACAACTCGGGATCACAGGTGAGAATGCCCAAGTCTTCATACACGCGCGCGGTGCCGGTGTGATAGTTACCCGTGCCCGCGTGAATATAGCGCCGCACCATGCCGCGTTCCTCGCGCACGACCAGCGCGAGCTTGACGTGCGTCTTCAACTTCGACAAGCCATAGCTGACATGCACGCCCTCGCGCTCCAACAATTGTCCCCACTGAATATTGGGGGCTTCATCAAACCGCGCGGTGACTTCGACGAGCACGGCGACTTGCTTGCCGCGGCGCGCGGCCTCGGCCAATGCTTGCACAATCGCCGAATCTTTGCTCGTGCGATAGATCGTGAGTTTAATCGCGAGCACGTCGGCATCGAAAGCCGCGGCGCGGATGAAATGCAGCACGGAAGAATCGAAGTTATGATAGGGATGGTGCAGCAGAATATCGCCGCGCCGAATTTTTTCGAAGATGGCTTTGCCGTTTTCCGAAGGCAGATCGCGCAAGCGCAGCGGCGTCACAGGTTGATGCACGGGGTAACTGAGGTGTTCGTGCCCATCGACTTTGAAGCTCGAGAGATCGCGCAGGCCGCTGAAATATTCGGTGGGGTAAATATCCTCGGTATGAATGTGAAGCTGAGCCGCGAGCCATCTCTGCAATTTCTCCGGCATTTCGGAATCAACTTGCAATCGCACCACGCCGGCAAAGCGCCGCGCTTTCAGTTCGTTCGTTACCTGCCGAATAATGCTGCCGGGCATGAGCGGCGTATCGGGGTCGCTCTCGCTCAATTCTTCGGGTATGGTTTCGTCGGCCTCCGCGCCGCGCGTCACGCGAAACAAATACGTTTTGATCGCCTCGGCATTGGGAAAGAGTTGATGCAAATTGCCCGCAATCACTTGCTCCAAAGGCACAAACCCGGCCTGGTCCGCAAGCGGCACCCAGCGCGGGCGATTGTTCGGCACTTTGATGCGAATGAAGCGCTTGTGGCCTTTTTTCTTTTCCGGAATTTGCACGGCGAGATTGAGGCCGAGACTGCTGATGAAGGGAAAGGGATGCTGCGCATCCACGGCGAGCGGGGTGAGGATGGGTTGCACCGAGGAGCGAAAGTATTCTTCCAAATACTCTTTATGCTTTTTGCCCAAGTCGGCAAAGTCTAAAATCGGGATTCCGGCTTTCTTCAAGGCCGGGCGAATTTCCTCTTGCATGATGCGCGCGAGCACGGCGATTTGCTGGAGCAATTCCTTGCGGCAGGCCTTCATTTCCTCCTGCGGCTTCATGCCGTCAAGCGAGACTTTCTCGATACCCTGCTTGATCATGCGCTTGAGTCCGCTCATACGCTTCATGGAAAATTCGTCGTGCAGCATGCCCATAATGCCGGCGAAACGCACGCGTTCCATGAGCGGCTGCTCGCGATCTTCGACCAAGGCGAGCACCCGCCGCGCGAAATTCAGCCAACTTAATTCACGATTCAAAAAGAAATTCTGCGACGTGGCGTGAGGCGGTAGAGCAAAGTTTTCTGCCAGCATCAGAAGGTTGTCCGTTTTCATGTCGGTCAAGAGTGCTCGGTTTAAACTGTGATCCATGTAAAAAAGCTGGCCGCTTTCCTTCGGGGAAAGCGGGAAGGAGGCTTTGCAACCGGGACTCAAGATAAGTATGCGACCGCAATGTTGCAATGGGGGAAAACAGCCTTCATGAAAACTTAATGCGAGACGCCGGCTTGCTTTTTTTGCCAACAAAGTGTACACTGTTTTTAAGCCTTACGCAGGCAGCAAACCTGCGCAAGACTTAAAACTTAGACGAAAGGCAGTTGGTTTTGATGGCAAAGAAAAACGCAGCGGAAATTCCGCGTGAACGTTTTGCGGCGCTGGCTTATCCCCACATGGATGCGCTTTATCGCACGGCATTGCGGTTGACGCGTAATCCCCTTGACGCCGAAGACTTGGTGCAGGAAGTTTATCTGCGCGCGTTTCGCTTCTTGAATAAGTTTGAAGAGGGGACAAACTTTAAGGCGTGGATTTTCCGAATTCTCACCAACACGTTCATCAATAACTATCGCAAGCGCGCGCGTACGCCGCAACATGTGGAGTTTGAAGATAAGGGCGAAGGCGCCGCCGCGGAGCCGGAATCATCCGATACGATCACTCCACCACCTCAAAGCGCGATGCGGGAGTACGCGGAATTATTCGGCGATGAGGTGAATGCCGCGCTGCACATGCTCTCCGAAGATTTTCGTCTGGTGATCATTCTTTGCGATATTGAAGAGTTTGCTTACAAGGAAATCGCAAAGATTCTCGGTATTCCGATGGGCACGGTTATGTCGCGACTCTCTCGCGCGCGCGGGCAGTTGCAGAAACTCTTGCGCGAATATGCCGAGCGGGAGGGATTTATCAAGAAAAAGGAGTAGAAGCAAAAGACTCACATCGACGCAAAAAAATTCCCCAACAGATAAAAGCTGCCACGGATCCTGCTTTGCGAACACGGTTGGCTGCTCGTATCCGTTGGGGAATTTTTTTTGATTCCGGCGTACGATTGAAAATTTTAAATTGAAAATTTTCAATTTAAAATTTGAAATGCTTTACGCTGAAATAAAAAAGCCCCCAGCTTACGCCAGGGGCCCGGAGGGAGGAAAAAATGAGGTATTAGAGGAAACGATAACCTGTGCCGTGAATCGTTTCAATATATTGAGAAGGATACTTGTTCTCGCCAAGCTTCTCTCTGAGCCTCTTGATGTGCACATCCACGGTCCGGTTTGTGACATAAACTTTTTTGCCCCAAACCCGATCGAGGATCTCCTTGCGACTGAACACATTATTCCTACGAGAAGCGAGCAGATAGAGAAGCTTGAACTGGATATAGGTTAAATCAATCGGCTTGCCGGATTTTTTGACCCGATGCTCGTCCAAATCGATCTCAATGTCCTTAACACGAATCTTCTTCATGTCATTGATAGTCAAACGGCGGCCGATCGCTTTAATCCTCGCGGCCAACTCGCGCGCGCCGACGGGCTTTGTCAAGATGTCGTCTGCGCCGCTTTCAAGTCCTTTGACTCTGAGATTTTCGTCCGTGCTGGACGAAATCAAAATAAGCGCGGTTTTGCGCGTCGCGAGGTCGTCTTTCATATCCATACAGATCGACCACACACGATCGCCAAACTCGTCCAAGTCAATAATCAAAACCGCGGGTTTGTCCTCTTGTGAAAAATCTTGAACTCCGTCCAAGTTCTCACTGCATTGCAGCATGTATCCTTCACCCTCTAACAGATGCTCTAATTGCACTGTGTTGAGGCTGCCATTGCCAAAATACTGTATCGTGCCTTTGTCCATTACTCCTCCGGCTGAGTTAACGTCCTATTTCGTGCTGTGATGTTGATGGCATCGTGTCGAATCCTTTAATCACGACGGACTGTTCATTGGCAAGGCATATGCCAGTGGCAACGGCCATTTCGCATCTAACACTACATATCGGGCCTGCTGGAATCACATACACGAATTTTAAAGTAATTACACCAGCAACAAATTGATGGAAAAATTTTCATCTTAGAAAACGCACTGTCTTTTAACTGCGATCACGATTCGAATCAAAGAATTTCGCCGAACGATAATCAGCCAAGTGGCGAAAATTTGCCAATTTGGTTGTTTTGAGAGAGATAAGGCATTAATAGTCTGTATCACTTGAAGACAGGTAAGTTCAAAAACGTGTTTTGAAGCAGAGTAAAGTTCTGGCTCTCATATGCGGTAGAAACAAAAGCCCCCGAATCCTTTGCCGAACGTGGGCAAGGGGCCGGGGGCAGTTACCTGAGCCGAGGTGAGCGCGAAGCTCAAATTTTATGAAAGGTAAAAGTCGCCTTAGCGATTTGGGTTGCGACCGATTTGACGGGAGGGATCAATGATTTCGGGCTTCGTGCCTTGGGGCAGAGCTTTAATCGTGTTACCCTCCTCGGTCATCAGGCAATGGCCGTCAAACTTGGCTCCGTGGTTAATCGCCAACTTCGCGGTCTTGATCTCGCCGGTGACCACCGAGCGCGCTTCGAGCACCACCTTGCCACTTGCGAAGATTTGGCCTTTCACCAATCCGCCGATAACGGCATTCTTCACCCGAATTTCGCCTTCGATTTCGCCTTCTTTGCCGACGATCAATGAATCCGTCGTCAGAACTTGACCGATCACCTTGCCGTCGAGACGCAGGCTGTTTTGTATTCTGATCGTGCCTTCAATGACCGTTCCTTTGCCAATGATGGTGTTTAAGTCACCAACACGATTATTATCATCCATGACTTTCTCCTGTCTTGTTTGTGTACTCGGCGGGGAAGGGCTGGGGCTCGTAGTGCGCGGCTCAAACACCGTTTCCGGTTCCGGTGAATCATTGTTTGACGATGACGAACCGCCAAAAAATTCACCTAGTTTTGATCTGAATTTGTCTCTCATCGAGAGATTGCCATTTCCTGACGGTTCGCTGCTTCCGGTCCCATTCCGAGGGGCCGCCCGCTTCCGCTTCGATTCGCCGTGTTTTCCGTGATGAGCGGAGACTTGCCGTCCTCGCCCATGATGCACTTGCCTTCAAAAATTGCGCCTTCGTCAATGACCAAACGTGAAGTTTTCACTTCGCCATAAACCACGGACTTGGCTTCCAACACGACTTTGCCGGAGGCAATGATTTTGTTTTTGACTTTACCACCGATAACGGCGTTCTTCACCCGCACTTCACCTTCAATCTCGCCGTCCTTGCCGACGATCAGTGAGTCCGCCACATGCACCGTGCCAATGATTTTGCCATCAACACGCAAGCTGCTTTGCACGGTCAACGTGCCTTCGATAACCGAACCGCGTCCAATGATCGTATTGAGTTCGCCGCTATTGCGATCGACCTCATTGGGATCTTTCCTTGTCAACATTGCATGCTCCTTAGTTTGCCCGTAAAATACTCCTGTATGTAGCGACGCGAAATCCGGTTTGAAGACGGCAAAGGCAAAAAAAATACGAATGCCCGCCCCGCATCTGAAAACACGCAAAAAGGCTGTTCTTTCTCAACCGCAAATCAACGCGACGGAACGCTAATTCTTTTTAATTCGCGTTGATGAGCGCCTATTCGCAGTTTGGAACGGGGAAAGTTATTTAAGCGACGCGCCTAAACCGATCGCATTGGCGCTGCGGAGTCAGCCCGGAAGATTCTCGTTCGAGGTGCCGGCGCTTTTTTGTGAAAGCCACAGCACCAGGCCAATGAGAACGGTCAATAATACCGAATACGCCGCGGCGCTGCCGAGATTGAATAATCTTAATTCGGAAAAAATCGCGATGGAGAGTGGACGATTCGCGTAGGTATAGAGCAAAATCGAGGAGACGAACTCGCCGAGCGCGATGACGAAAGCCATCATGGCACCCGTGAGGAGTCCGGGAAGAATCAGCGGAAGGGTGATGCGACGAAACCTCATGGCCCAGCCCGCCCCGAGGTTCTGCGCGGCTTCTTCCAGCGCAGGATCGAATTGCGTGAAAGCCGCAACCGTGGCGCGGAATTGAATGGGAAGGTGGCGAATGAAATAAGCGAGCGGCAAGATCGCTGCGCTGCCGATCAAAACTTCGCCGCCGGTGAACCAGTAAGGCTCGTCGAAT
>CAYNDW010000120.1:0-12202 GCA_964395375.1 uncultured Cytophagia bacterium | reverse complement strand
TTAAGGAATCTCAGATTGACCGCCCGCCCGTTGTGGGAGCGTATCCGCTGGGCGCAACGCCGAAAAGGGCATTCATGATTTGAGTGGCAAGGTGTGGAAATGGTGCTTCGCTTGGCATAGCGATGCCTATTACAAGGAGTGCAGGAAGAAGGGCGTCGTCAAAGATCCGCAGGGGCCTAATCAACCTGATAGGGCTCTGCCGTGACAGCTGTTCGTGGCGGATCTTATTGGAACAATGCAAACGCTCTGCGCGGGGCTCAGCGTAACAGGAACAATCCTGATCATAGGAACGGCGACATGGTTTCCGCGTATGCGCTGGCGTGGCATGATCTTTTGAAGCCCTGACCCACTGAACCCCTGAAAAAGACACCCGCGAAGCAAAGGCAAAGGAGTCATGAAATCTTCTCAACCCGGTACGACTTATTATTTTGTTGACGAGTCGGGCGATCCGACCTTTTATGATGCAAAGGGCCATCTCATTGTCGGTGAAGCAGGTTGCTCGCCCATACTCATTCTCGGGTTTGTTTCTACCGAGGAACCACAAGTTTTGCGACAAGGCTTGAGTCGGCTGAGAGCAGAGCTAGCGGAAGACAAGTACCTGCAAGCCGTACCTTCGATGCAAAAAAGCCTGCGGGCGTTTCATGCCAAAGACGACTGCGCCGAGGTCCGGCAGGCGGTTTTTAAGTTGATCGTCGAACTGCCTTTCAAAAGCCAGTTTGTGGTAGCGAGAAAGATTGAGCGAGTTTTCACCAAGACCTTTGCTCGCGACGAAAAGAAATTCTATGATAGTTTGATTGCAAGGCTTTTCGAAAATACCCTGCATTTGCGGGAAGTCAATCATATCTACTTTGCACGTCGCGGCTCGCGACAACGCCAGCAGCACTTCGAGGCTGCCATTCGGGACGGCATGAACAATTTTGAAAAACGCTGGCAGACAAAAATCACTTCTCAAATTTTGATACAATCGCAAACCCCGATTGGAGAGCCGTGTTTGCAAATCATCGATTATATGAACTGGGCCGTCTATCGCGTGTTTACGAAGCAGGAGATGAGATACTTTGATTTTATCAAAGACAAGGTGAGTCTGGTGTGGGACATGTATGATACCAACAGCTACCCCAACAATTTTTACAACAGTAAGAACCCTCTGGATGCCAAAAAAATAAGCCCTTTATGAGCTAGTCTCGTGTTCACGAGAGCACGGCATGGAGCCGACTTTCGCTCATAAAGGACTCGCCACAAGATAGGTTTTTCGGCAGAATAATCAAGCAATTTTTTGTGAGGGTTTTAAAGAAAATCGAGAGGCCGGTTATGGCGGAAGAATTGAAACTCGTGCAGAAGAGTTATGACTTGTGCTCTTGGAGGTTCGACCACACGAATAAATTTCCCAAGAACCACCGTTTCTCTGTGGCCGTGCGCATCGAGAACGCGTTTCTAAATTTCTTAGAGTTGCTCTCGCTCGCCAATTACCGGCGCAACAAGCTGCCGCTGTTGCAAAAGGCCGACGAGCAGTTGTTTCGCCTGCGGCTGTTGGTGTGCTTCAACCACGAGAAGAAGCTTCTCAACACCGGCTCGTACGAGTTCGCCGCAAACGGCTTGAACGAAATCGGCCGCATGTTGAGAGGGTTGATGAAAAAGTTCGTAGCGGCCTAATGAATTTTGATTCTCAAATTTGGTAACCGCGCCCCTACTCAATGACAGGTTGCGGCGACGCGCCACATTACCGAATTTGATCGTCAAAACCCCTCCGGCGCTGGACGATCGTGCATGCCCGAAGCCCGACTTGCGAAAAAAGTCTTTTCGTGATCGTAGCCCGCAAGCGAGACTTCACGAAACGACGGGGTGGAACCGAAACGGTCTGCGCGGGGCTCAGCGTAACTGGGACGTTCCTGTCCGTTGATTCGTCATCGTTGGTTTCCGCGTATGCGCCGGCGTGGCTAAATTTTTTTATCGTTTCTGCTTCATCCACATATACCCCTGCAATATTCTTCCGAAGAGCGGCAAGAGCGCGCGCATCTGGCGGCTATAAAATAAGCGCGCGATCAAGCGATTGCGCCGCAAAAATTTCCCCAGACGATTTGCGAGCAGGCGTTCGCGATAATCGCGCAGCGAAAAATCTTTCGTCTCCAGCGCGTGAATGATTGCCTCCGCGGCAATCGGGCCGTAGGCGAGCGCCGCGGAAATGCCCTCGCCCAACCACGGCTCAATGCCGGCTGCTTCGCCGGCCAACAACACGCGCGGCCGGCTCACACCGTCCACGGAATGATGCCAGCGTTCGGGATGCCCCATTACTTTTGTCGAAGCCTCGAATCCGCGGCCCGCGAGATGTTGCTCCAACAATGCCGGCAAATCCGCGCGCGAGTGCGCATTGCTCTCGTAAATTCTGCTATCGAACAAGCCTACATTCAAATGCGGCTCGCGGTTAATCCAACATGGAAAATCCCACACGTAACCTTGCAAGCCGTGCTGCATCGGGCGAAAGTCAATGAGCGCGGTGTGCGCCTCGAAATCTGCCCTCGCGCCATCCATCGCGGGCACGAGCACTTCAATCAAACGCGACACGCGCGAAACTTCTTCGCGAAAAAATTGCCGGCGCGCGAGGCTCTTGGCCCCGTCCGCGCCGACGACAATTTGCGCAAGAAAATCTCCGGCCGTGGTTTGCACCAGCATGCCAGCGCTGTGCTCGCTCATGCTTTGCACCGCGACATTTTCCAACAAGCGCACGCCTTTGTTGCGCAGCGCCTGCGCGAGCGCGGCGTCGAACTCATTGCGCCGCACGGTGCGCATGAGATTGGGAAGGTCAAAGAGCAGCGGCTTGTCATTGATATAAAAGCGCACGCGATGGACGCGAAAGTCCGGCACGCTCGCTTCCAATTCAAGTTCGCGCAACAGTTCATCCACCCACGGCGTGAGTCCGCCGCCGCAGAGCTTGTGGCGCGGATGTTTTTCTTTTTCCAACACCAGAATATCGTCGCGCCAGCCGGGCCGGCGTTGGACCAATGCCGCCGCGGTCGCGACGCCCGCGGGCCCGCTGCCGATAATACAGATGGGAATTTTTTCCATGAGGCAAATGAGATGGTTTAGCGATTAGCTTTTCAAACTCAAATGTAATGTCATCCTGCAAGGAACTTCCCTCGTGCTTGGCGCTCTTTCCAGCGCGAGGGAAGTTTCTTGCGGAATGACAATTTGAGGAGATTTGCAAGCCGACCCGCAACGACGATACAACACTCTGTTGCGGCAGAGGTCTTCATCAAGCCACGGCCCAGCCGTGGCTGAACATTCGATGGTGCGGCAAGATAACACGCCAAGCCTCCGTTGTCAATTCCTGAAAACTCTGCGCGCTTGACTTTTTCGCGCATCGGATTAGATTGGCGTGTCATAAACCACGGCCGGCCACGAATTGAGGAAAGGAGCACGTTTCATGCAAGCGCACAATAGTTATTCCCGCCGCACTTTTTTGAAAAAGATGACCGCAGGCTCGGCGTTGCTCGCCGGAGGTGCGGTGGAATTTTTGACGCCCACCGCGCATGCGCTGCCCTTGCGTGCCGCCGCGAAGCCCTTTGCGCCGAGCGATCGCATTCGGCTCGCGACCATCGGCATGGGCATCATCGGCTTCATCGACACGGAAACCGCGCTGCGCGTGCCCGGCGTGGAGTTGGTCGCAGCCTCGGATTTGTACGACGGTCGCCGCGCGCGGGTCAATGAAGTCTTCGGTAAGAACGTCGCGACCACGCGCGACTATCGCGAAATTTTCAGCCGCGCAGACATTGACGCGGTCATCATCTCCACGCCGGATCATTGGCACGCGCCGTTGGCCATCGCTGCGATGAATGCGGGCAAGCACGTCTATTGCGAAAAGCCCATGGTGCAAAAAGTCGCGGCTGGCGCGGCGGTGATCGAGGCGCAGCGCCAAACCAAAAAAGTGATGCAAGTCGGCAGTCAATTCGTGAGTTCGATTATTTATGATAAAGCCAAAGAGTTATTTAAAGCCGGCGCCATTGGCGCGTTGAACACGGTCGAAGCAAGTTGGAAACGCAACTCCGCCATCGGCGCGTGGCAATACTCCATCCCGCCCGATGCCTCGCCCGAAACGATTGCATGGGATCGTTTTCTCGGCGAGGCGCCCAAGCGGCCGTTCGAGGCGATGCGCTTCTTTCGCTGGCGCAATTATACAGATTATGGCACCGGCATTCCGGGCGATTTGTTCGTGCATCTCTTCTCCGGCATTCATCACGTGCTCGGCGCGCTTGGCCCCTCGCAGATTGCGGCGAGCGGCGGCCTGCGCCATTGGAACGACGGCCGCGACGTGCCCGATGTGATTTGGGGTCTGTTTGATTATGCGAAGAATGAAAATCATCCCGCGTTCACGTTGGCGCTTTCCACCAATTTCGTGGACGGCAGCGACAGCGAGGCCGGCATTCGTTTCATCGGCAGCGAAGGCGTGATGACCATCACAGGCAACGGCGTGAAGGTGGTGCGTCGCGGCGTTTATCGCGAGCGGATGGAAGACGTGATCGAAGGCTACAATTCCGTGCGCACGTTCGCGAAAGACATGCGCGATAAATTCGCCGAAGAGCTGCGCGCGCAAATGGCGAGCAACACCTCGCGGCCCGAACTTGAGGGCACGAGCGAATACAAAGCGCCCGAGGGCTATGACGACCGCCTCGATCATTTTCATAATTTCTTCAACGCGGTTCGCGGAGGCCAGCCCGTCACCGAAGATCCCGCATATGGCCTGCGCGCCGCGGCCCCGGCGTTGTTGACGAACACGAGCTACGCGGAGCAGCGCGTGATTCGTTGGGACGCGCAAAAGCTGGAGCTGGTTGCGAAAGGATGATCGACGAATCCGCAAACGCCGCGCGGCCTTCCGCGCAAGAGGCGATACCCGCTTTGCTTGAAAAACACGGCGGGTTGATTTATAGTTTAGGCCAACGCATGTGCGGCTCGCATGAAGGCGCGCAAGATTTGGTGCAGGAGACTTTTCTGCGCGCGTTCAAGTCTTGGCATCAATTCGAGGGCCGCGCCGATCCTGCGACGTGGCTCTATAAAATCGCCGTGCGCGCGTGTCAGCGTTTGAAGCGGCCGCGCGCGGGGCAGCCGCAACACATGCTCGCCTTCGACGAGTTGCTGCCCGAGTCGGAGAAAGAAATCGTGACGCTCGCCGATGCCGCCGAGACGCCGCTCGAAGAAGTGATGCGGCACGAGGCTTATGCGCACGTTGAACAAGCGCTCGCGCAATTGCCCGCGGAGTTTCGCCTGGCATTGGTGCTCAAAGAGATTGCGGATTTTTCCGTAGCCGAAGTCGCGCGGATTTTAAATCTTAAAGAAGCCACCGTGAAAACGCGCGTGCATCGCGGACGGCTCCTATTGCGCAAAACCTTGGCGGAGAAACTTCCCAAGCGCGCCGCGCCGCCGCACGAGCATGCGAAGCGCGCGTGTTTGGATCTTTTACACGCGAAACAGCAAGCCTTGGATCGCGGCGTGGAATTTCCGTTGCAAGCCGGCGAGTTGTGCGCGCATTGCAGCGCGCTCTTCGCCACGCTGGATTTGGCGCGCGAAGCGTGTTTGCAACTGCGCCACGCCGAATTGCCCCAAGCCGTGCGGAAAATGCTGCTCGAAGAATTTCATGCGAACGATGAACGCCGAGCATAAACTCCCTCACTTGTCATTCTGGAAGAACCTTCCCTCGTGCTCGAAATCAAACTCGTGGTTTGAATGTGTCGCAAGTGCGAGGGAAGCTCCTTACAGGATGACAGTTTTATGGGGGCATGCGAATGAACCCTGTGTGAAAGCCTCGTGCAGGAACCTTTTCCGGGAACGTGCCTCTAACGCTCAGATCAGTCATTGGGTTTTGTCATCAAACGAAATGAGGCAGACATGAGCGTTCTTCTCGGTTATGCGGCAATGCTGCTGCTCGGTGTGGTGTTGGGCTTGATCGGCGCGGGCGGATCGATTTTAACCGTGCCGGTGTTGGTTTATCTGCTCGCGATTCCGGCCTCGCAAGCCACGGGCTATTCGCTCGCTATCGTCGGCGCCACCGCGCTCGCGGGCGCAGTAGAATATTTGCGGCGCGGGCAATCGCATCCGCGCATGGCAGTCATCTTCGGCACACCGGCGATACTGGGCGTATATCTCACGCGGCGTTATATTTTTCCCGCGGTGCCCGATCCGGTTGCGCAATTTGAAAACTTCGTGCTCGGCAAAGACGTCATGGTGATGTTGGTCTTTGCCGCGTTCATGCTCCTCACCGCCATCGCCATGATCCGCAATCGCGGCGCGGAAGCAACAGCGGAAAGCGCGCCGCGCACGATCAAAATGAATTATCCGATGCTGCTGGTCGCGGGCTTCGCAGTGGGAATCGTCACCGGCTTTGTCGGCGCGGGCGGCGGCTTTATGATTTTACCCGTGCTCGTGTTGCTCGGCGGCTTGCCGATGAAAATCGCCATCGGCACGGACTTGTTGATCATCGCCGCGAAATCGCTCCTCGGCTTCATCGGCGAAGCGCAAGTCGCGCCGCATATCGACTATGGCTTCGTGGCGCTCATCACGTTGTTACCGCTCGCCGGCATCGTGCTCGGAACCTTTCTCAACAAACACGTGCCCGCGGCGAGGCTCAAAACCGCGTTCGGCTATTTTGTGTTGGTGATGGGAATTTACATCGTGGTCAAAGAGCTGTTCTTGTCATGATCGCCGTAGCCCTGCCCCCTTGTGGGGCACTGATGGAACATTGAAGTTCGCGGCCTTGCAATCGCCCACAAGGGGCGAGGGCTACGTGCTCCGCTGTTTCTTTATCAAAAAAAGCTTTTTGTTTTGATTAAAAAACCGAAGGCAGAAAAATGTGGGACAGAAAAATTTTCGAGTCATGCTGTTCATAAAACACCAAACTATTTTTCCGTCAATCATCTTTCTGTCAAAGCTTTTCTTTGTGACCTTTGTGCCTTTGTGGTAAAAAAAACCTTCGCACCCGAAATTCTTTTCAGAGCAAAATAAAAAGGAGACCCTCATGTACTTTCGCATGCTCTATGACGATCAACTCGCGCAGGCCGCCTATCTGATCGGTTGCCAGCGCACGGGCGAGGCCTTAATCATCGATCCCGAGCGCGACGTCGAGCGTTACATCTCCGCGGCGACGCGCGAAGGTTTGAAGATCACGGCCATTACTGAAACCCACATTCACGCAGATTATCTTTCCGGCTCGCGCGAGCTTGCCGAGCGCACCGGCGCGCGTTTATATCTCTCCGACGCGGGCGATGAAAATTGGAAATATCGCTGGCTCGATCAAAAAAAAGGCGGCGGGAGTTATAATCATCAACTCTTGCGCGACGGCGACAGCTTCAAAGTCGGCAACATTAAAATCGACACGCTGCACACGCCCGGGCACACACCGGAGCATTTATCCTTTCTCGTCACCGATCTCGGCGGCGGCGCGAATGAACCGCTCGGCATTGTCAGCGGCGACTTTGTGTTCGTCGGCGACGTGGGCCGTCCCGATTTGCTCGAAACCGCGGCGGGCCAAGAAGGCGCGAAAGAACCCGCGGCGCGTTTGCTGTATCACTCGCTGCAACGCTTCAAAGTCTTGCCGGAATATTTGCAAGTGTGGCCCGGCCACGGCGCGGGCAGCGCGTGCGGCAAAGCTTTGGGTGCCGTGCCGCAATCAACGGTCGGTTATGAAAAGCGTTTCAACGCCGCGATTGCCGCCGCTGCCAATGAACAACAATTCGTGCAAACGATTTTAGAAGGCCAGCCCGAGCCGCCGCTTTACTTCGCGCGCATGAAACAAGAAAATAAAAACGGCCCGGCGCTGTTAGAAAAATTTCCGGAACCTATGCCCCTCACCGCGAACGCACTGCGCGAGTTGCTCGCGCACAACGCGACCGTGGTTGATACGCGCTCGTGGAAAGCGTTCACGCAAAGCCATCTGCCCGGCGCGCTCTGGGCACCGCTCACGAGTTATTACGCGATGGCCACTGGTTCCTACATTCAACCCGGCACGCCGATCTATTTGCTCGTCGAGGAAAGCCAGTTGCACAACGCCGTTGCCGGCTTGATTCGCATCGGCCTCGACCACGTTGCCGGTTATATCACGCCCGAAGTTTTCGCCGAGTATCAAAAACAAGGCGGCAAAACCGCGAGCACGGCATTCGTTCCCATCGCGAACGTGAATGACGAAATGAAGAAGGGCAACGCGCGCGTGCTCGACGTGCGCGGCGCCGCGGAGTTCGAAGCCGGCCATCTCAAAGGCGCGATGAACATTGCGTACACGCGCTTGCCGCTGCACTTGCACGAGTTGCCCAAAGAGCAAACCTATTTGCTGCATTGCCGCACCGACAATCGCTCCGCCATTGCCGCCGCATTGTTGCAGCGGCACGGCTATAACGTTGTCCACCTCGGCGGCGGCATGGCCGAATGGCAAGCGCAGCAGGGCGAGGTCGTCAAAGCGTAACCGCGCATGCAAAACCATGGCAGAATGATGTCATCTGCGGATTTCTTCTCAAGCATTCTGCCATGAGTTTTGATTTTTAAATTTCACTGATCGCTGCTGCTGCATCTGCCCCGCGAAGCGGGAATGCAAGCTCTTGCTTCGCCTCTTGCCGGCCTAAATTTCCTTCCGCAGTCCTCGGCATATCTTGCGATTGCCGCCCGCCGGAAAATTCTTTTGCTTTACTGCTAGCCGCTCTTTATTTTGCGCCGCTTCAAAAGCGCTTTGCGCGGCTTTGCTTCGCATAAAAAAATCGCAATTCAATCACCCAACGCGAGTCGCAACCCAAAGCTTTGTGTAAGCGGATTTCACTGTAAGCGGATAAAGCAAAGGCGGTATCCGCTTACCGAAAAAAACTTCGTTTCAAAACAACGACTTCATTTTTAATAGAAAAAAGAGAGCGAGACGAATCATGGCAATGCCCGAAGTGGTTTTCCTCAGCGGTGTGCGCACGCCCTTTGGCGCGTTCGGCGGCGCGGTGAAAGATTTGACGGCCACGCAGCTCGGCGTGATTGCCGCGCAAGCGGCGCTGCAAAAATCCGGCGTCGAGGCGCAAGCTATCGAGCACGCGATCTTCGGCAACGTGATGCAAACGTCGCAAGACGCGATTTATGTCGCGCGGCATATTGCGCTGAAAGCGGGTTGTCGCATCGAAACGCCGGCGCTCACGGTGAATCGTTTGTGCGGCTCCGGCTTCGAAGCCATTGTGCAGGGCGCACGCTTGCTCATGCTCGGCGAAGCCGAAGCCGTGCTCGTGGGCGGCGCGGAAAGCATGAGTCAAGCGCCGCATATCATTCGCGGCGCGCGTTGGGGTGATTTGCGTCTCGGGCCCGCGGGCAAGCTCGAAGACTATTTGTGGGAGTCTTTGCTCGATGCGAATTGCGGCCTTACCATGGCGCAGACCGCGGAGAATTTGGCGGATAAGTTTGGCGTCAGCCGCCTTGCGTGCGATGAGTTCGCGCTCTTGAGCCAGCAACGCAGCGCTGCGGCGTGGGAAAGCGGCAAGTTCAACGAAGAGATTGCGCCGGTGGAAATCGCCGGCAAGAAAGGCAAGGTCACAACGTTCGCGCGCGATGAACATCCGCGGCCGGAGGTGACGCTGGAAGGGCTGAGCAAGCTAGCGCCTTATTTCAAAAAAGACGGCACCATCACTGCGGGGAATGCCAGCGGCATCGTTGATGGCGCGGCCGCAATGGTGATGACCACCGCGAAGTATGCCGAGCAACGCGGCTTGCGGCCGATTGGCCGTTTGGTGAATTGGGGCTTTGCTGGAGTCGAGCCGAGCATGATGGGCATCGGCCCGGTGCCTTCGAGCCGCAATGCCTTGCAGCGCGCGAACATGAAAGTGGAACAGATGCATCTCGTGGAAGTGAACGAAGCCTTCGCGCCGCAATATCTCGCCGTGGAAAAAGAACTCGGCCTCAATCGCGAGATTACCAACGTCAACGGCGGCGCGATTGCGATCGGCCATCCGCTCGCCGCGAGCGGCACGCGTTTGACGCTCACGATTTTGCATGAGCTGCGTCGCCGCAAACAGAAGTACGGCCTTGCCACCGCGTGCATCGGCGGCGGCCAGGGCGCGGCGGTGATTGTGGAGGCGTATTAAAAAGCGCTAACGCTGCTTTTTTTATCACACCCAAAAACTGTTTGGAGTATCGCTACGATGGAAACAATAGCGGAATTTTCAGCACGGCCCAAAAGTGTTCCGAGAAAAATATCGCGCGACTCTGCTCAAACGAAGGCCAATCAGTTTATCATCGAACATTTGCCGGATCGTTTTTGCGCCGGCCAACCGCGCTTCGTGATTTTTCCGATTCGAGCCGCTTGGTCGATACCAGTTGTGTTGGCTTATCCCAAGCTCGGCGCCATTGGAGAGGTCGGAGCAGTGATTGTGGATGCAGAATTAGGTAACGTCGTGGGATGGACGCCGATCGAAGAGATCCGCGAAGCGGCCAAAGAACTTTATGAAGAAAGAAAAGCTGAAATCGAAGCCCCGTTTGTTTAGGCAAGAGAAGATCTACTCTTGCGCGGTCGCTTGTCTTCGCATGGTGTTAGATTTTTATGGCTGCGAACGCGATGAAGTTTCCTTGTGTGAGCTTTGTGCCACCGATTATTCGGGCACGAGTCCGGATGCGCTTGTCGCTGCCGCCCAACAGCTTGGGTTCAATGCTGAAAAGAGGTATGCCGATATATTTGATTTGATGGATTATCAAAAACTCGGATTGTTTCCCATTCTTTTCATCAATCTACTCTCGATTGATGGGCGTGACATGACACATGCCGTCGTTTTAGAATCGATCACACGAAATAGCCTCAAAGTACTGGATCCTTGGCAAAATGCCCGGAGCATTCCCATCGACAAGTTTAGAGTTGCTTGAAACAAGACCCGCAATCTCGCAATTATTGTCTCAAGGCTTTGAGATTTTCGAAGAATAACCTTCAAAGTTGCGCTTGGATGAAAGAAGCTTTAACTGGACAAACAAAGTTTATCACACTTTATCCCTCGAAGAAAAAACTATGAAAACTTTATCCAAACGATTTGCTTTGTTTCAGCGCGTTGCGCTTGCGCGAGATTTCCCGGAGCATCATCTCTGCGAAGGAGATCTAGCAACTGTCGTCGATTATCATCCGGCGCTCCACGGCCAAGAGGATGGTTATTCCCTTGAAGTTTTCAATGCGGTGGGTGAAACCATTGCCGTTATCGTCGCCGATGAATCGGATATTCAAACCTTGCGGCCCGATGAAATCCTAAATGCTCGCGTCTGGGCCGCGGCCGCGTGAGCAGATTGCCCACGCTCATTCTTTCGAACTCTTTCACCTCACGGAACATAAACAGGAGCAACAATGCCAATTCAAACCGTCGGCGTTATCGGTTGCGGACTTATGGGCGCGGGCATCGCGCAAGTGTGCGCCCAGGCCGGATATAAAACTATCGTGCGCGAAGTCAATGATGATTTGTTGAAGAAAGGCCTCGGCAAGATTGAAGGCTTTCTGGGTAAAAGTGTGGAGAAGGGCAAACTGACAGCCGCGCAGAAGCAAACGATCATGTCGAACCTCACCGGTACGACGAGCGTTGCCGCCTTGAAAGACGCGGACATCATCATCGAAGCCGCGATTGAGAACATCACTCTTAAGAAAGAGTTGTTCGGCGAATTGGATAAGCTCTGCCCGAGCCACACGATCTTCGCGAGCAACACTTCTTCGTTGACCATCACGGAAATGGCCGCGGCCACAAAACGTCCGGATCGTTTTGTGGGCTTGCACTTCTTCAATCCCGTGCCGCTGATGAAGCTCGTCGAGGTCGTGCGCACCATTGCCACGAGCGCGGCAAGTTTTGACGCGGCCTTCGCCTTTGCCAAGTCGCTCGGCAAGGAGCCGATTGCGTGCAAAGACAACTCCGGCTTTGTCGTGAATCTGCTGCTTGTGCCGTATCTCGTCGATGCGATTCGCGCGCTGGAGAACGGCGTGGCCTCGGTGGAAGACATCGACAAAGGCATGATGCTCGGCTGCGGCTATCCTATGGGCCCGCTCGCGCTGTTGGATTTCGTCGGGCTGGATACGACGCTGTACATCGCCAATATCATGTTCGAAGAATATCGCGACGCGAAATATGCGCCGCCGCCGCTGCTGCGCAAGATGGTGCTCGCCGGCTATCTCGGCAAAAAAAGCGGCAAAGGTTTTTACGATTACGCCGGCGAGAAGCCGAAGGTGACGGAGTTGGGG
>CAYNDW010000119.1:0-12224 GCA_964395375.1 uncultured Cytophagia bacterium | reverse complement strand
TCATTTGACTCCTCCTCGATTAAAGTTTGAGGTGAATGATTGCATAACCACAAATTATTTGAGCGACATCAAGTATGACACTAAAGCCCGCACCTCTTCGTCCCACAGCTCAGAGATTTTCATTGGACTATCCGGAATAAAAGCCTGCGGGTTTTGCAGGAACGCCGCCAAATATTTTGGCTGTAAGCGTTTGCCCACTTCGCTCAAGTCCGGCCCCATGTCGCCGCCTTTGCCGGCCACTTTGTGGCATCCGTAGCAGGCGTATTCCTGATAAATCTGCTCGCCTTCTTTCGCTTTGGTCGAATCAACTTCGAAAGAAAACTTTTTGATACGCGCCGTGTCTCTTCTTGTCGCAAGAAAAGCGGCCAACGCTCGCGCCTCGTCGTCGCTCAAGAAAAAATTGGGCATGCGCAGAATCGGGCGTGCGCCAGTGCTCGCCCAACGGCGACGATAGGGCGTTTTGAGATATCCCTCAATCCACGCGGTTTGAAATTTGTCGCCGGCGTTTGCCAGCGAGGGTGGAATGTTGATTCCGTTCGCAGAGACGTCGTGGCAAAGGCCGCAACGCAATTCTAAGTAAAGCGCGGTGCCGGTCTTGAGCGCCTCTCGCGCAGGAGCAAGGTTTTGCGCTCTCGCCCTCGTTGGTGTAAAAAGGCTGAGGGCGAATGCAAGACATGTTTTAAGAAAAAAAGTTGTTCTCATGATTATTGCATCGTGAAATTGACCGGTCACTCGGAGTGACCGGTCAGTAATCGTTCTGCTTAATGATGCTGCTCGTGCTTTTCGGATTCGTGCTTCACCATTTTCATCTTTTTATATTTCGCAGTGAATGTCGCCTCGCTTTCGCCTTTGCCGGGCAAACCTTTGAGCGTGAAGGTTGCTTTCACCTCTCCTTCCTTCACGTTCGCAAGATTCACCTTCGCCACGAGATGATCCTGGTTGGACATGCGCTTGTGCATGGCTTCCATTTCTTCCTTCGACATCTGCATGTGCATCATTCCTTGATGCCCCATTTCGCCGCTTTTTTCGTGATGCTCTTCCATCATCTTTCCGGCTTCCATCAAAGTGAGCGTCGCCTTCTCTTCCTTGCCGTCTTTGAATTTGAAAACGACCTCGCCGGTGACGCCTTTGGCCGCCAACGGTTTTTGACTTCCGTCGTAAAGATAGACCATGACGTGATCCGGCATCCATACGGCTTCAAAGTGATGCGCTTTGGTCATAGCCGCTTCACCGCCGTGAATTTCCGCTTTGGCGTGCGAATGGCCGGACTTGGACTCCTGCTTTTCATGTTGATGTTCTTGCGCCAACAACGCGCCGACGCTCAACAGGACAGACGTAAGCAAGAGAATCAGAAAATACTTTGTGCTTCTCATGTTGTTACTCCTATGCTTGGTTCGTACGGTTTTATGTGAATAAGGAAAAGTCTCGACAACGATAGAAAACAAACTTCATTCATCCGACCCGTGTGGCGGCATAAAGCGACAGTGTACCGAAGATCGTCATGTAGCGCTGCGTTTCGCGAACATTGGCAAATCCGGAGTCGCGAAAATAATCCGGCAGCTTGCCTTGCACATTTTCGGTGGTCGTGGCAAAACCATCGAGCATTTGCACGAGAAAGAACGCGCCGCGCATGAACACGTTCTGCGCCTTGCCCCAATCCGCCACGTGCAATGCGCCGCCAGGCTTGAGCACGCGAAAAATTTCCGCCAATGTGCGGCGTTTGTTCTCCGCCGTGAGATGATGAAAGAACAGACTTGAGAGCACGCGATCAAACGAAGCATCGGGGAAATTTATTTTATAAGCGAGACCGTGCACGAGCGCGATTTCCACGCCGGCTTGGGCAATTTTGTTTTGTGCAATTCCCAGCACTTTCGCATCGCCATCGAGGCCGACGACTTCCGCTTGCGGATGCATTTGCTTGATCAGCAGCGTGAGCGTCGCCGTGCCGCAGCCGAGATCGAGCACGCGCTGGCCGGGTGCGAGGTTGGCCTGTTGTACAAGCTTGCGCTTGAATGTTTCCTCGCGCAGCGTCCAGCGCAACAAAGGATCATAGAAGGAAGTGAGCCAGTCGTATTTCAACGGCGCGAGGTAGTGATCTTTTTCGAGTGCCGCGTTCATTGCGTCGTTTCCAAATTTAATCAATCCTTCTTTCAAAAATCCCTTGTTGCTTTATTTGAGTTTCTGTTTCCGCAACCGCAGCGCATTCGCAATCACCGAAACCGAGCTGAAGCTCATGGCCGCGCCGGCGATCATCGGGCTGAGCAGCAAGCCGAAGAACGGATAGAGCGCGCCTGCGGCAAGCGGAATCCCGAGCGCGTTATAAATGAAAGCGAAAAAAAGATTCTGGCGAATGTTGCGCATCATCGCGCGGCTCAGGTTGATGGCGTTCGTGATGCCGCGCAAATCGCCTTTCACCAGCGTGATGCCGGCGCTTTCCATCGCCACGTCCGTGCCCGTGCCCATCGCGATGCCCACGTGCGCCGCGGCCAATGCCGGCGCGTCGTTGATGCCATCGCCGGCCATTGCCACGATGCGGCCCTGCTGCCGCAATTGTTTAACGCGCTCGTGTTTGTGCTGCGGCTCGACGCCGGCTTCCACTTCATCGATGCCGAGTTTCTTCGCCACTGTTTCAGCCGTCCGCTGATTATCGCCGGTGAGCATGATGATTTTCAAACCGAGCCGATGCAATTCTTTGATAGCCTCCGGCGTCGAAGTTTTAATCGGATCGGCAACCGCGAGAATTCCTGCGGCTCTGCCGCTGATCGCAACGAAGATCACCGTGTTGCCTTCGGATTGCAATTGCGTGGCGCGTGATTCGAGAGCCGCAATATTGGACACGCCGCGCTGTTGCAAGAAAGTGAGCTTGCCTGCCACTACTTCTTGTCCTTCGAGTTTGCCGATCACACCGCCGCCAGTAATCGAAGCGAAATCTGCAATCGCTTGCGGCTTCACACCGCGCTCTTTCGCGCCCTGCATGATTGCCGCCGCCAGTGGATGCTCGCTGTTTTGTTCAACCGAAGCAGCAGCCAGAAGCAATTCATTTTCATTAAAACTTTCTGCGGGCAACAGCGCAACGAGACGCGGCTTGCCCTCCGTGAGCGTGCCGGTTTTATCGACGACGAGCGTATCGACTTTCTCCATAATTTCGATGGCCTCGGCGTTGCGAATGAGCACGCCGGTTTGCGCGCCGCGACCGACGCCAACCATCACCGACATCGGCGTGGCCAAACCCAAGGCGCACGGGCACGCGATGATCAACACCGCAACGGCGTTGACGATGGCATAAGCGAGACGCGGCTCCGGGCCGAAAATGTACCAAAGCAGCGAAGTGATCACCGCAATCGCCACGACCGCGGGAACGAAGTAGCTTGCAACTTTATCGGCCAGGCCTTGAATCGGCGCGCGGCTGCGTTGCGCTTGCGCGACCATGTCCACGATTTGCGCGAGCAACGTGTCACTGCCGACGCGCTGCGTTTGCATCACGAAACTACCGGTGCCGTTGACCGTGCCGCCGGTGATTTTATCGCCGATATTTTTTTCTACCGGAATCGGTTCGCCGGTAATCATTGACTCGTCAACACTGCTTCGCCCCTCGATGACGACGCCGTCAACCGGAATTTTTTCGCCGGGCCGCACGCGCAAACGAGCGCCCACTTTCACGGTTTCCAACGGCACTTCTTGTTCCTCGTTGCCGCGAATGAGACGAGCGGTTGGCGGCGCGAGATTGAGCAGTGCGCGAATCGCATTGCCGGTGCGGCTGCGCGCGCGCAATTCGAGCACTTGTCCGAGCAGCACGAGCACGACGATGACCGCGACGGCTTCGAAGTAAATATCAACGCCGTCGTTGTGCCGCATCGAATTTGGAAACAAATTTGGCAATAGCATTGCCACCGCACTGAAAACGTAAGCCGTGCTCACGCCAATCGCGATAAGCGTGAACATATTGAGCTGCATGGTTTTGATCGAACGCCAACCGCGTTTGAAGAACGGCCAGCCGGCCCACAACACCACCGGCGTGCTGAGAATGAATTGCACCCAACGCGAAATATTTTCCGGCACCACATGCAGCGCCGGAATCACGTGCGCCATCGCCAGCAAGAAAACCGGCAACGTGAGCGCCGCGCCAATTTGGAAGCGGCGCGTCATGTCGCGCAGTTCTGAGTCATCATCTTCGGCGCTATCGCGTGTGATCGTTTTGGGCTCGAGCGCCATGCCGCACTTGGGGCAATCACCGGGATGATCCCGCTCGACTTCCGGATGCATCGGGCACGTGTAGATGACTGTGCTTGTTGCTTTCCACGCGAGATTTTTTTCTAATGCCATGCCGCACTTAGGGCAATCGCCGGGCGCGTTGCTCTCAATGCCTTCGCACATTGGGCAGAAATATTTTGCGGCAGATGAAGGTTTCCCCTCCGCCGTGCTCGGTGTGCAGCAAGCTTTCGCAGCGTGCAGATGCGCTTCGTGTTGAGCCTGCACCGCAGTTGCAGGCTGCTCTTGCGCGTGCGGCCGCCTCTGAATGGTGAGCAATTGCGGCGCGCCGGCAACTGCCGTGGCTGGCGCCAGAAATTTTTGCCGGCAATGTTCGCAGCAAAAATAGAATGTCTGCCCGTCGCGTTCGGCGCGGAGACTTGTCGCTTCATCGACGGTCATGCCGCAAATCGGATCTTTTGCCATATTCTCTCTTCCTTTCATTGCAGCGCGCGCACGTTGATCTTCGCAGTGTGCACGCTGCGTTCGTCGCTTAATTTCGTCCAAGCAAAGATAAGCTCCTCGCCGGTGAGCGCCATACGCGGAAAGCCGCTCGCGCGCGTGGCGGCCGTGGGCGTGACCGTGAATGACTCGCCCACGCGGCCGTCCGCATGCACGCGCCGAATCCGCACCTCGGCGCCCGACTCCACCGTCTCCATCCAACAAACCACGGCTTCGCCTTTTGCGAGCAAAGCAATGGAGACGCGCCCCATGGGATCGCCGTCATCCACGCGCAGCGGCGCACCGAAAGCTTTGCCGCGGTCGCGTGAGAAAACGATTTTGACTTTTGAAGTATCATGCGCCGCGGTATACCAGGCCACGGCAACGGCGTCGCCGCGTGTTGCGAGGGCGGGACCGTTGACCGGGCAGCCGTAAATTTCCCAGCCGTCGTTGAATAATGTTTCCGGCCGCGACCATTGGCCGTTTTCAAAACGCACGACTGCAATGTCGCGCTTCTCTTTTTCCGAACGGTCGCGATAGACGACCATGGCGCCGTTCGGCGTGAGGCCTGCGGCGGTTTGACAGCAATCGCACACGCGCTCATCGAGCAGCGCTTCGTGATAAAGATTGCCGTTCATGTCGATGATCGCGGCGCGCAGACCCGTGAGGCCGTGTTCGGAGGCTTCTTCCTCCTCGTTTTGCCGTTGGTACCAATGATCGCGGCCATCCAACCACACTGCGAGCACGCGATCTTTTTCCCATGGCAGAAGCGAAACGAAGCCGTGCTCGGTGGGCGTGCCGTCGGTGTGCGGCACGATCGGTTTGCTCCACGTCGCTCCGCGGTCGGTCGAAAAGGCAACGTTCACGGCATAAGCATATTTTTGCGGTGCGGTTGTGACGAGCCAATGAGCCGCGAGGCCGCCGTTGTGCAACACGCTGAACGAGGGAAAATCCGCCCAGTTCGCAAACCAGTCTTTGCCCGTTGCAATCGTCTTGGCGCTCGACCAACCTTGGCCTTGCAGGACGCTGTATTTCAAAACCTCCTGCTGCTCGCCGAGCGTTTCTAACCACGACAGATAAACCTCGCCCTCGGCAGCCGCGAAAAGATTCGGCCCGCTGCTTTCGGATTGCGCGGGAGAGGGCAACGGTTGAATAACGAGCTGCGCGTCAACGTTGCTTTGAGAAGTCTTGCACGCCGGGTTGATGAGCGCTAGCGCGAGGGCGCAAAATAGTTTTGTTAGTTTCATGGCTTTGAGCTCCATAATGACAACGCTGGTGAGAGTTATCAACACCACTCCATCAATCCAAAACTCCATCACTCCAATTTTTTACCTACCGCGCGTTCCAATTCCGCGAGGCTCATTTCATACTTCGCTTCCGCTTCATAATATTCCATCTTCGACATTTGCAGCATGCGATAGCTGTCCAGCAGCATCAGAAAATCGGTTTGTCGCGTTTGATAATTGGCGAGCGTGACTTGCAGCGCTTGCTCGGCTTGCGGCAAAATCGTCGCGCGATACAATTCCAGCATCCGTTGCGCGCTTTGCACTTTGGCCAGCCCGTCTTGCACGGCGAAGAGAATCATGTTCTTCGTGTTGTCCACCATCGCTTCTTTCATGCGGGTCTCGGCCGCGGTTTCTTCGACTCGGCCGCGCTGTTTCTTGATCGACCAAAAAGAGAACGGCAAGCTCACACCGGCCATTGCCGTAAAGCCGCGAAAGCCGTCGTAGGGCGAGGCGACATATTTCAACGACAAATCGAAATCCGGCCAATACTGGCGCCGTGCCAGGCTATTGGCGATGCGACTCTGCGCGACGCCCAAAGAATCGTGATGAAGCATCGGGCGATAGGCGAGCGCGGTACGTTGCAGCGCTTCGAGCTCGAACGACAGCGGGCCTCTTTCCGGCAAAACGGTCTGCCCGAGCGGCGCTTGCGGCGCGCGATTGCGCAGCACGTTCAACATCGCCTTGACGGTTTCTTCCTGTTGCTGCAACGTGATCTGCGCGTTCGCCAGCCGCGCTAGCTCGACATTGGCCTTCAGCACGTCTTGATTCATAACCTGCCCGATGGCATAACGAATTTTGGCAATGTTCACAAACTGCGTCATCAAGTTGATATTTTCCTGATTGACCTCGAGGCCGCGTTGAATCATGTACAGCTCGAAGTATGCGGCTTTAACGTTGGCGATGATGTCGAGCGTTTTCTCGGCGTAATCATGGTGCGCATGCTGGGCGTCGATCTCCGCCAATTTTTTCGCTTTGGCGAGCTTGCCGGGAAACGGCAGCATCTGCGTCAGCCCGAAGTTGACGTATTTCCATTGCGAGGTATTAAACGGCGCCCCGCGCGGCGCTTCTTCGATTTCGAAGTCGAAGCGCGGATCATCGAGGCTGCTCATCTGCGGAATGCGTGCCTGCGCCGCCTCGCGATTGGCGTCGAACGCGCGCAACTCCGGATTGTTCTGCAGCGCTTCTTGAATCAGCTCGTCGAGCTGCAAGGCTGCGTCACGGCCGGCTTGAGCAAAAGCGGCAGCGCAGCTCACGATTAGGAGCAAAACGATTTTCATAAAGCGACCTTGCGAAAAAATGAACCGATGCGGCGCAGATGCGGCGCAGATGCGGCGCAGATGCGGCGCAGCATTTTTCTAAAGAAACGCGCGGCTTTGCGCTACGACATCAGCGCCGTATGAGAAGTGGAAATACGAATGAATGAAAGAGAAGCAGACGCCTTGCACCAGGCGCACTTCACCCTGGGAGAGAAAATCAGAGGAGGAGGGAAGCGGTAAGCAAATAGCGGTGATTGTTATTGCAGTGACGATTGGACGAAGAGAAAGCGAGTGCTTGAGGAACTGCGCGGGCGAGGAGATTTATAGTACCAATCCGCGCGCAAGCCACGGCTTGAAGATCAAAAAGTTTTTCTAACGACGGCAGGCTCGGCGCGGTCGCCTGCAAACCAGGCAAAGCATTCCCCGGACAACATTGCATCTGCACCGGCGGCAGTTCCTTTTGGCAGCAGCCTGCCGCGGCCGACATTTTTTCTTCCGTCATGCAGCAGGAGGCCGCCGTCGCCATGCGCACGACCGACGCAAGGGATTGCAAGAGGCTGAAGAGGAGCAGGAGAGAAATGATTTTGCGCGAGTAATACATGTTGGCCTTGTGGTTGTTCGAACTACGATAACAAACTTCGCTCGCCGATGCAACAAGATTTTTTGCGAGGATATTCCGCGCCTCAACCCGGCGTGATTACCGCGCCATTCGTCAGGGTTAATTCCGATGGCGCAACTATGGCGCTGGCTCCAAAGAGGAACGGTATTGGCTTTAAGATTTATTTGCAGTGCTCGCCAAAGATGCGTATGTTCACGCGCGTTGTGATAATTCTTAAAACTCTTACTTCACTTTTGGAGATGATAATGACGACGTTGGGTTTGTTGTTGCTCGTGGTGTTGATGGCGGTCGGCTGCGAAGAGCAGATCAAATATGAAAAGCAATTAGCGGATGAAAAGAATCCCGTGGTGCGCATGCAAACCACCGCGGGCGATATTTATCTCGAGCTGTTTGAAAAAGACGCGCCGGAAACGGTGGCGAACTTCATCGGCTTGGCCGAAGGCACGAAAGAATTTACCGATCCCAAGACGAAGGCCAAAGTCAAGCGCCCGTTTTATGACGGTCTGAAATTCCATCGCGTCATCAACAATTTCATGATGCAAGGCGGCTGTCCGCTAGGCACGGGCACGGGCGATCCGGGCTACAAATTTAAAGACGAGATCAACGCGGCCAGCCTGGGCTTGGCGCAAGTGAAGGTCGCGGAGGCGCAATATGCGGGTCGTGACATGCAAATGTACATCGGCCGCAAGCTCAACATCTATTCGCAAGAAGACGCGCAAGCCAAGATGAACGAGATTCAGGCCGAGTTGGCGAACGCGGCGCAAATGAGCGTGGCGGATTTGTATACTGCCACCGGCTACGTTTATGATAGCGCGCTCAACTCGCACAAAGCCGTGCGCGGCGTCATCGCCATGGCCAACTCCGGGCCGAACACTAACGGCTCGCAGTTCTTCATCAATCAAGTCGACACACCGCATTTGGACGGCAAGCACACGGTCTTCGGCCAAGTGGTGAAAGGCATGGAACTCGTCGACAAAATTTGCAACGCGCCCGTCGGCCCCGGCGATCAACCCAAACCGGAAATCAAAATCACGACGCTGCGCGTGGCGAAGAAGAGCAAGCACTAGCACCTGATTCGGGTGGAACTGTTTCGTGTATACCTGATAAAATGTGACGATCAAAACCGGTAATGCGACGCGTTCCCCCGCTCCTGTCATTCCGTAGGAATCTTTTTAAGCGCTGGAGACAGTTCCCGGCGCTAAACAAGCTTCCCGCGGAATGACCGTTTTAAAGAGTAACGCGATTACCGAAGAAACGATTCGCCTTTCCTTAAAAAGCGCTTGCGGCTCAAAACTGAAGCCGTATATTTCACGGCATGAAACTAGCGCGCAGACTCCACCTCCTCGTTTTCCTCCTACTGGTTGTTTCCTCCAATGCCTTCGCGCAAACCAAACTCTACGTCGGCAGTTGGGCCGATTCCAAAGGCGAGATTGCCGCGGATGAAAAGATCGTCGCGGAGTTCATGCGCTTGCATCCCGGCGTCGAGGTGTTTTATGAACCCGCGCTCCAGTTTCAAGCTTACGAGCAAAAGATCATCACGAGCATTGTAGCCGATGCGCCGCCCGACGTGTTCCTGCTCGATTCGAAGATCATGCCGAGCTTCATCAACAAAAACGTGTTGTTGGATTTGACGCCATATGTCAAAACGCTCGGCCTCGATCTCGACATCTACTTTCCCAACGTGCTCGCCCTCGCGCAACGCGACTCCGCGCTCTATGCCTTCCCCAAAGATTTCACGCCAATGGTGATTACGTTCAACAAAAAGCTTTTTAAACAAAGCGGCCTCGACTATCCGCGAGCCGATTGGACGTGGGAAGATTTTCTCAGCCTCGCGCAAAAGCTCACGCGCGACACGAACGGCGACGGGCGCATCGAGCAATTCGGCGCGATCATGCCGAACACGTTATATTCATGGATCACGTTGGTGTGGACCTTCGGCGGCGACGTACTCGATCCGACTGGCCGCCGCGCTTCCGGCTTTTTTAATTCTGCTCCAACAGAAGAAGCCTTGCAATTTCTCGTTGATCTGCACGACAAATATCAAGTCGCGCCGAGCACCGGCTCGCATGCACAAAGCAATCGCTCGGGCATGGCGCATTCGCTGTTCATGAGCAATCATGTTGGCATGCGCCTCGATGGTCATTGGAACCTCGTGCGTTATTTGCCGTTCATGCAGAGCGGCGAGCTGGAGATTGGCGTTGCGCCGCTGCCGGCTTCACGCTTCGGCCGCAAAGCCAACGTCATGTACGAATCCGGCTGGTGCGTGCCGCGCAATGTGAAGCATCCCGAGCTTGCGGTCAAGCTCGCGGCGTTTCTTTCCGGTGAGTATGCTTGCCGTGAACGCAGCGCGCTCGGACTCGCGTTGCCCGCGGTGAAATCTGTGGCCGCGGAACAAGCCGCGCGCGATACGCTTGGGATTGAGCAAGTTTTCTTTGATGAAGTCGCGCATTGCCGCCAACCGTGGGGCACGCGCGTCGAGCGCTTCACCGAGTTGGAATTGCTCTTCCAAGATGCGCTCGATGAAACACTCGTCAATCATCGCCCGCTGCGCGAAAGTCTCACGCGCTCTGCCGAACGCATCGACGAAAAGCTCGCGCAAATTTCCTCGAATGAAACAACGCCGCTGCCGCCGCTCGCGGGCAACAAAGAAATTTTGCGCTTTCTCTTCGGCGTGGCCGCGGCAATGTTTGCTGTCGCGCTGCTCGGCCTCGCGCTCTCGAAGGCGCGCGAACGCATAGCGATGATGAAAGGGTTTCTTTTTTTATTGCCCTCGGCGCTGCATCTCATCCTCTTCTTGCTCACGCCTATTGCGTTCGCGCTTTATCTCAGCGTGCATGATTGGGAAGTGATCGTGCCGCAAAAAACTTTTGTGGGTTTAAAAAACTTCGGTGAGATGTTTGGCGATGCGCTGTTTTGGAATGCGCTCAAAAACACGCTGCTCTATTCGCTCAATGTACCGCTGTGCATGGTGCTCGCGCTCGGCGTGGCCGTGCTGCTGCATCAAAAACTGCGCGGCATCAACTTGCTGCGCACGCTTTATTTTCTGCCGAGCGTGTCCTCGCTCGTGGCCATCGCGCTCGTGTGGCGTTTGCTCTATGAACCCAACTTCGGCCTCGCGAATTTTATTTTGCAAACACTCGGCTTGCCGCCCATGCAATGGCTCAACGCGCCGGCGACCGCCATGCTCTCGCTTATCATCATGAGCGTGTGGCTCGGGCTCGGCTATCAAATGGTGATCTTCCTCGCGGGCTTGCAAGGCATTCCCGAAATGTTTTATGAAGCCGCGACCATCGACGGCGCTTCCGCGTGGCAACGCTTTCGGCACATCACGCTGCCGCAGTTGCGGCCAACCACGTTCTTCGTGCTCGTGACTTCGCTCATCGGCTCGTTTCAAGTTTTCACTACCGTGTTCATGATGACCGGCGGCGGCCCGGCGCGCAGCACGGACGTGGTCGTGTTCCACATCTATCAAGCCGCATGGGACAATTTGCGCATGGGCTACGCTTCGGCGATGTCGATGGTGCTGTTCGGGATTATTATGATCGCGACGTGGGCGCAGTTTAAACTGATGCGAAGCACGCAGGAACGATGACGCCGTTTAGGCATTGCGAGTATGAGTTCTATTTTTCAAATTACACAACCGCCCTCCATTTTGTGTCATTCAGAAAGATTTTTTTAAGCACCGGGCAGTATCGCCGGCGAGTAAAAAGATTCCTTCTGACAACTCGTGGAGGAGATTTCTGATTTTGAAAATCAAAACTCATTAGAAAACCATACTTCACAACTTTTCGAAAAGTTTATTTGAGGATAAAATGAAGATGCCACAGACAAAAATTGCTTTGCTATGCCGCCTTAGTTGCATTCTGTTGTTGATAAACACCGTCTTTCTTTTCGGCCAAGAAAAAGCCAAGCTCTCCGGCTGGATTCGCACGGGCCTCGCGAAAGTTTACGAAGAACGCACCAGCGAGTCGTTTTACGCCGCGAAGCTGCAATATGAAATCAAACTCGGCAAAGGCCTCGAAGCGCAAGTCGATTTGCGCGGCGCCTCCACGCGGCACGAAATCGAGCTGCGCGAGGCTTATTTCACCGCGGACTTGGGCACGGGCTTGAATTTGGATTTCGGCCAGCACAAGAAGCGCTTCGGGCTCGAATATCAAAAGAGCAAAGAGAATCTACGCACGCTCGAACGCACGCTCGTTTATCGTTATCTCGAAACGTTCGGCTTCGCGGGCCGCGAGTTGAATCTGCGTTATTATCGCACAAGCAAAGAGGACAAACGCCGCAGCGGCTATTCGTTCAGCCTCGGCTACAACGAAGCGCACGACCTCAACCTCATCGCGCGCTGGCAGCGTTTGCGCACGCTCGGTTCATTCG
>CAYNDW010000118.1:0-12272 GCA_964395375.1 uncultured Cytophagia bacterium | reverse complement strand
CCCATTAAAAGAAGTGGCAGTTCGCAGTTCACGGTTTGCAATTGTTGAAAGAGTCGGTGCTCATAATATTTTCCCAATTCAAAACTGGTAATGAGGCCGCCCGCAATCGTAACGATGAGCAACATGAGAAGATGGACGAGGATCAGGCGCCGGCGCAGGGAGAATTTCATCTTGACTCCCATCGCAAACCAGATTTGAAGACAGGCATTCCCCCCTTGAGGGGGGTTGGGGGGGTGTTACTGTCAGCGTCGAGAAAAAAAGATTGCGAAGGATTGCAGCGCAACTTGAGAAGTTTGAAAGAAATCATTGCACGCAAGAACACGCCCCTCAAGGGGGGAATTTTTCGCGCGCGACTCTCAATTCGAGAGGAGGACGAATCTGCGGCGTGCTTCCGTGGGTGACTTGGCGAACTCAAAGCCATAGGCATGACTTTCATCTCACTCCTCCGCTTTCAATCTATACCCCACGCCTTTGATCGTTTCAATGAAGTGCAGGTTATCTTCGCCCAGCTTCTCGCGAATCTTGCGAATGTGCACGTCGATGGTGCGGTCGATCACGACAACGTTGTCGCCCCAAATTTCGTTAAGCAATGTGTCGCGCGTGACGACGCGGCCCGGACGCTTGGCAAGATAGACCAACAGCTCAAATTCTTTTTTGGTAAAGGCCACGGACTTGCCTGCAACCATGACGGCATAGTTCAAAATGTTGATCTCGACTTCGCCGAAGCGCATGGGCTTCTCGTTTTCAGCCGGCTGCACTTTGCGAAACACGGCTTTCACGCGCGCCATCAGCTTGCGCATGCTGATGGGCTTCACCACGTAATCCTCCGCGCCTAATTCCAATCCCACCACTTCATCGATCTCGCCCGACTTGGCCGTGAGAAAAATCACCGGAATGTTTTGCGTGCGCGGCGATTGCCGCAGTTCGCGCAGCACTTCCCAGCCGTCTTTGCCCGGCAGCATGACGTCGAGAATGATTAAATCCGGATGGGCCTTCGCCAATTCCAGCGCTTTTAATCCGTCCGTGGCCGTGGCCGTTTCATAACCTTCATTCTCGAGATTGAAGCGCAGCAGGTCGAGAATGTCCTGCTCGTCGTCGACGATCAAAATGCGTTTGGCCATGATAGTCCTTTCAGAGTGATCAGAATTTTATTCCAAGTTGAAAAATCAATTGCGTAACAGAATGGCGCGTTTATTTACAAGACCGCCAATTCTTGTTACGCATTTTTCTCTTATGCGGGTATTTCATCTAGCCGAAATACCGCCAAGCCATTACGCTCGCAACAAATTAAAAACTTTTCCACTAGCGCGCTACAAGAAAGATGAAACTCGCCCCCCCGTCGCCCCCAAAGAGTTTGCCTGGTTACACGAAAACGTTGGGGGCCACCGGCGCTCCAACTGCGCGAGAAGGGTGCGCATGAAATCGTTTATAACACTATCGCTCAAACATAAACTCACGCTGCTGATCATGCTGATCAGTATTGCGGCGCTCTTGCTCGCGTGCGTGGCAGTGCTCAGCTATGAGTTGCTCACTTTTCGTGGCAGCATGGTGCAAAGTGTTTCCATCCTGGCCGAAGTGATCGGCTCCAATTGCTCTGCGGCGGTGGTTTTTGGCGATTCCAAAGCCGCCGAGGAAACCCTGGCTGCCTTAGCCGCGGAACCGCACATCGTGTCCGCACAAATTCACGGGAAAGATTCCGAGGTCCTTGCCAAATATGCCCGGGATAAAAGCGCTGGTGTTCCGGCCTATCCTGCGTTCGGACAGAAGCATGTCTTTATCGGCGAGCATTTGTTTTTGTCCCTTCCCATCGTGCTCGATCAGGAACGCGTCGGAAGCATTACCATACAAAGCGATTTGCGCGCGATGGACGAGCGGGTGCAACGTTATGCCGGCATTGTGACCGTCGTGTTGCTCCTCTCGACCGGGGCGGCATTCTTGCTCTCCAGGAAATTACAGCACATCATTACCGCGCCCATTTTGCACTTGGTCGAAACCGTGCAGGCCGTTTCCGCAAAGAAAGACTATGCGATCCGCGCCAGCAAGCAGAGCGACGATGAACTGGGCTTGCTCAGCGATAGCTTCAATGAAATGTTGGCACGGATACATCAACACGAGCATGTGCTCAACACGGCGTTGCGCGAGAAAGAAGTGCTATTGAAAGAAGTACACCATCGGGTCAAAAACAATCTGCAGGTGATCTCCAGCCTGCTCAACCTGCAATCCGGCTTCATCAAGGAACCGGAGGTGTTGGTGATGTTTACCGAAAGCATGAATCGGATCAAATCGATGGCGCTCATTCACGAAAAGCTGTATCAATCCAAAGACTTCGCGAAGATCGACTTTGCGGAATATGTGCGCAACCTGACCAATCATTTGTATCGCTCCTATGTGATCAATTCCAACTTGATCAAGTTCGAAATTCACGTCGAAGACGTCTCGCTGAATGTTGACACGGCCATCCCGTGCGGGCTGATGCTCAACGAATTGGTTTCAAATTCGTTGAAATATGCTTTCCCGAACGGGCGCACCGGCGAGATCAGCATTCGGCTCTTTCGGCAGGAGGGCAATCAGCTCATCCTGCTGGTGAAAGACAACGGCGTGGGTCTGCCTAAGGATATCGATTTCAAGAGTTCCAAATCCTTGGGGTTGAAGCTGGTGAATATTCTGACCCAGCAACTTCGCGGCGACTTGAATTATCACAGCGAGAACGGCACGGAGTTTCGATTGGCGTTTCAAGCTTAGGAAAATGACTTTCCCATTTACCCTGGGCCGTCATTCCCGCAGTCTTTAAGCGGGAATCCATTTTATGCGCTTGGATGCCCGATTAAGGCACTCGGGCATGACAGATCAAACGGGCAAGTTATAAAAACGGCTTTCCTGAGTTCGAAGAGGATGTGACAGTTCACGGGGGCGCGTGTTTGCAGACTGGAAGTCTGCGCCCGGGGAATGGAAAATTTCCACGTACGGAAGATCGGCAATGAAAAACAAAAATACGTTTATCAAACTAATGCTCTGCATTCTCGCGCTTAGCGGCCGGCTAGCGGCGCAGGAACAAGACTCGGTTTTGGCGGCGCTGTCATTGAATGAATTGCTCGTCCTCAAAATCAGCACGGCGGCGAAGTATGAGCAAAGCATCAGCGAAGCGCCGGCCTCGGTGACGATCATCACGGCGGAAGAGATCGCGGCGTATGGTTATGAGAAGTTCGAAGACGTGTTCAAAAGCATACGCGGTTTTTATATGAGCAATGACCGCAACTACGGGTACGTGGGCGCCCGCGGCTTCAGCCGTCCCACCGACTATAATAATCGCATTCTAATTTTAATCAACGGCCACACGGTTAATGATAATATCTATGACGCGGCCCAGATCGGAACGGAATTCGCCCTCGACTTGGAAGCGATAGAGCGCATCGAGATCGTCCGCGGGCCCGGCTCCGCTTTGTATGGCGCCAGCGCCCTCTTTGCAGTGGTGAATATTATGACGAAGCCCGGCAAGACGATTGACGGGCTTACGCTGGGCGGCGCAATCGGCAGCTATGGCCAGCGTCGCGCGGCAGCGTTAGTAGGGAAAGAATTAGAGAACGGCGTGGACTTCATGGCCTCCGCATTGTGGGCGAAGAGCGAGGGCCAGGACCTTTACTATAAAGAATACGATGCGGCAGAGACCAATCACGGCCGCGCGGAAAATTCGGATCGGGAGGAATATTACGGCCTGCTCGCCACGATGAAATACAAAAACTTCCAAATTCACGGCGATTTTTCTTCCCGTCAAAAGATGATTCCGACGGGCGCTTATGGCGTCGTCTTCAATAATCCGGCGGCGAAGACGCTTGACGCGCACGGCTTTATCGAAATCAAACAGGCGCAGCGCTTCGGCAGCGACAAAAATCTTGTCATGCGGGGCTATTATGATCAGTACAAGTATGCGGGCACTTATCCGTATGAAGACGGCAATTCCCACGATATGAGTATCGGGCGATGGTTGGGAAGCGAAGCGCAATTTGGTTGGGATCCGCGTCCCAACAATCGCCTGACCTTTGGCCTCGAATATCGCAAACACCTGCGGGCAGACTATCGTGTGAAGTACGTGAAATCCCCGGCCCTCTACGGCGATTTTCCCTATGCCGTGGTTTCCGTTTATTTTCAGGAAGAAAATCAAATCACTTCGGACCTGGCTTTTACGCTCGGGGTGCGCCGCGATTGGCATTCGCGCACGGGCAATGTGATCACGCCGCGCGCCGCATTGGTTTATCATCCCTTCCGCGCCAGCAGCTTCAAGTTTCTTTATGGTGAAGCCTTTCGTGCCCCCTCGGTTTGGGAGGCGGAGGGCTCAGGTATTGATGATCAAATCAACAAACCCAACCGCGAGCTTGAGGCCGAAAAAATTAGCACCAGCGAATTGGTGTGGGAGCAGCGCTTAGGCGCGGCGCTCTTCGCCACGGTTTCCGGTTATCACTATTCCCTGAACAATCTCATTGACACCGTGAGAGATCCGGTTGACGGCTTAGTCCAATATCAAAATCGCAGCCGCGCTAAAACCTCCGGTTTTGAAGTGGAGCTTACTGGCCGGCTGCAAGCCCGGGTGCGAGGCTTTCTGAATTATTCCCGGCAAAATGCCAGAGACTCCAAATCGAACCGAGTGCTGACCAATTCTCCTCGACATTTGGCAAAGGCCGGATTGATTGTGACAATGTTTAAAAAAATTCAGATGGCGGCCGAGCTGCAATATGAAACCGGACGCAAGACGGTTTACGATACCAAGACGCAAGCTTATCTTCTGGCGAATCTCCAGCTTTCAACCAAAGCCGCTGCGCCAAGCCGAGAGGGTTCGAAAAAGTTGCTCGGCCCTCTCGACGCCAAAATTTCCGTCAACAATTTGTTCGATGTGACTTATCAAACGCCGGGCGGCGTCGAGCATCTGCAACCCGCGATTACGCAGAACCGGCGCAATTATGCGCTGAAGGTGCAGTACAAATTTTAATCATATGAAAATTTTTCTCTTGTTGGTCGGCTTCGTTTGCAACTGGGCGCCGTTGGCGCCGGCCCAGGAAATGGAAGCGCCAATCCCTGTGCAATATGCCCTGCTGCACAAGCTTTTAGCCTTTGACCGCAACTTAAAAACGCGCGTGGGCGAAGAGTTGGTCATTGGCATTCTTTATCAAGATAATTTCCGCGGCTCACTCATTTTCAAAGAGGAGCTCGCGGAGGTCATTCAAAAGGCGCAAGTTGATAAACTCATCGACCTTCCGGTGCGATACGTCGCCGTGGCATTGGTCGATCAGATCGATCTGGCGGAGCAAGCCGCCCGCAACCGCATTGATATTTTCTATGTCGCGCCGCTGCGTGCGGTGGAGATGAAAAGGATCACCACGGTGAGTCAAGCGCTAAAGATTTTGACCTTCACCGGCGTTCCCGCCTATGTTGAAGCGGGATTGTCCGCGGGCATCGGAACCAAAGGTGAAAGCCCGCGCCTCCTGATCAATGTTGCCTCCGCCAAAGCGGAAGGCGTTGAGTTCAGCGCGCTGTTGTTGAGATTAGCAAAAATTGTAGAGTGAACTAGGTTGCGAAGAACGAACCCCTGAAAAATTACGAGACGAGGCATGGAAAAAGAATTGCAAACTAAAATAATGATCGTTGAAGATGAAGCCATTGTGGCCTTTGATATCCAGAGCCGGTTGCTCAAGTTGGGCTATGCCGTGACCGAGGCCTTTTCCACCGGCGAAGAGGCCTTAAACAAAGTAGCGGATAATTCGCCGGATTTGATTCTGATGGATATCATGCTTGCCGGCGCGATGAATGGCATCGAAACCGCGGAACAAATTCGGGTCCGCTTTGACATTCCGGTGATCTTTCTAACCGCGTATGCCGATGAAAAAACTTTGCAGGCGGCCAAGCTGACCGCGCCGTATGGCTACGTGCTCAAACCTTTTGAAGAACGCGAGCTCCATTCGAGCATTGAAATGGGCCTGTATCGCCACAAGCTGGAGCGCGAGATCAAAGAGAGCCGGCAATGGTTCGCCACGATGTTGAAGTGCATCGGCGACGCGGTGATTGCCACGAATAACTCCGGCAAAGTGGCTTTCATGAATACGGTTGCTGAAACCCTGACCGGGTGGCGCGAAGCCGAAGCGCATGGCCGCAACCTCGCCGAGATTTTTAATATCGTCAACGAAACGACGCGCGCGCCCGTTGACAATCCCGCGCTTAGGGCGCTGCGCGAAGGCGTGATCACCGCGTTGGCAAATCACACCATTCTCATTGCCAAAGACGGCACAGAACGTCCCATTGATGACAGCGCCGCGCCCATCATTGATGAGCGGGGCAACATTATTGGAGTGGTCTTGGTATTCCGCGACGTCACCGAACGCAAGCATGCCGAGGACCTGATCCGGAGCCAGAATGAACGATTGGAAGAACAAGTGCGCCTCCGCACGGCGCGCATTCAGCAATTGGAGCGCGAACGCACGGAAAACGAAAAATTGGCGGCCGCGGGCCGCATGGCCGCGCGCATTGCGCACGAGATTAATAATCCTCTCGCCGGAATCAAAAACTCTTTTCTGTTGATCAAAAAAATAGTGCCGCGCGAGCATCCGCATTATGAATTTGTGCCGCGCGTCGAACGGGAAATCGACCGCATCACGGCCATCGTGCATCAAATGTTCAATCTCCATCGCCCCGATCGCAACACCACGAACGCGTTTCCCGCGGGCGAGGCCATGCGCGACGTCGTGGCCATGGTCCGCGCGAGCGCCACGGAGCAAGGCGTGCACGTCGTGCATGACGCGAGTCAAGTCACCAACATAAAAGTTAAATCTGAAGGAGTGTTCCGGCAGGTGTTGTACAATCTCATTCGCAACGCCATCGAAGCCTCGCCCCCGGGCGCGGAAGTCAAGGTCACGGCGCAGGTGGAAAATGATCTGTTGCGGGTGTTCGTCGTGGATCACGGCGACGGGATCCCGGAACACTTGCATACGCAAATTTTCGAGCCGTTTTTTACCACCAAAAGTGGAACGACGACGGGAGGCTTGGGGTTGGGGCTGTCAATCTCAAAAAGTTTAGTCGAAGCTTCGGGAGGAACGCTCAGCTTGCAAAGCCAAATGCACGAAGGCACCACCTTTTCTTTCTCTCTTCCCCTCATAGCAAGTAACGGAGGCAACGCATGAATAATCTAGGCCGGATTTTAATCGCGGATGATGAGGAGACCTTTTTGCTTTCGACCGCGGCTTTGCTGCATGAGCGCGGCTACGAATGCGACACGGTTTCGGACGCCGTCAGCGCCGCGGATAAGTTGCGCGCGGGCAGTTATGATTTGTTGATTTCGGATATCAAAATGCCCGGCAACGCGGACATGCAGTTGATCAAAATGGTGCCGCAAATTGCGCCCGGCATGCCGGTGATCATGGTGACGGGTTATCCTTCGCTAGAATCGGCAACGCAATCCATCGAGCTGCCCGTGGTCGCTTATTTGGTGAAGCCCGTTGATTTCGAGCAGCTCTTGGCCGAAACGAAAATTTCTGTGGAGCATTCGCGCACGTACCGGATGGTTAATGGCAGGCACAACGAGCTGCACGATTGGCGCTTGGAGTTGGGCAATATTCGGCAACGCATCAGCCAAACTTGGGGCGACACGACTTTGCCCGGCATTGATGCGTATACGACGCAAGCCTTTCGCATGATTGTCGGGCATTTGGGCGATTTGAAAAGTTTGATCGAGATGTTAGCCGAAGGCAGCGTCGAAAAGCAAGCCGCGGCAAACGTGACTTCGCCCCGGCAGAAAGAACTGCTCGAAGCAGTGTTTGAAACGCTGGGCGTGTTAGAGAAGGTCAAAAACTCCGTGCAGGTGGAAGAGTTGGAAGTGTTGCGCTTGAAATTGAAACGGGTCGTCAAAGGGCAGAACAGTTAACCAACTGGCACGCGGACAAATGGTCCGCCCTTTAATTCTACTTCTAATGAACTTTGACGATCAAATTCGGTAATCAAGTACGCGCCCCAGTGCCGTGTCATTCAGAAGGAATCTTTTTAAGCACTGGGCAGTATCGCTGGCGAGTAAAAAGATTCCTGCTGAATGACAACTCGTGGAGGAGGTTACCGATTTAGAAAGTCAAAACTCATCAGATTTCATTTTCTGCCCGCGAAACCCACGAATGACGAGAAAAAAGCCATTCGTGTGTTTCGCGTCATTCGTGGGCAAGGCTCTTAATTTGCCGAAGTGGAATTAAATAACCTATCCATGATAATCGCGAATCCGTTTTTTCACCCCGTCGTGGAACGACAATAATTTTTGGGTCTGAGGATATGCCGTGGTTTGATATTCTGGTCGTCGGCAACGAAGAATTTCACGAATCCCTAAAACCGTATTTGGCGCGCAGCGATTACCGGCTCCGCGTTGCGGGAACATATGAGCTGACGTTGCAGTGCCTGGAAGCGCAGCGCCCGGAATTCGTGGTGCTGCAATTCCAGCAAGCGGGTTGGGACCCCTATCAAATTCTGCACGAGTTGATTGCGCGCTCGCATCTCGGCGAACTCGTCGTGTTGGCGGACGATCCGCCCGTGGAGGAAATAGTGAAGTGCATGCGTCTGGGGGTCCGTGATTTTTTGCAGTATCCCAATGATCTGCAAAAGCTCAGTGACATTGCCGGCAATGTTTATACGCGCGGGCAAAACCAATTAACCGGCGCGCCGGCGCAAAAGGCCTCCGGCTTCGAGTCGATCATTGGCGAATGCCCGCAAATACAAGAAGTGCTCAAACTGCTCAAGCGCATCACGCAACGCCGATGGGTCACGGTGCTCATTCTGGGCGAAACCGGCACGGGGAAGGAAGTGTTCGCGCGCGCTATTCACTTTGCTTCCGAGGCCGCCAGCGGGGAAAATTTTGTGGAGATTAATTGCGCGGCGATTCCGGAAAAACTTTTGGAAGCCGAGCTGTTTGGTTATGAAAGAGGCGCTTTTACGGATGCGAAAACGCGTAAGCAGGGCTTGTTCGAGATCGCCGAAGGCGGGTCGCTCTTCCTCGATGAAATTGGCGACATGGATTTGAGCTTGCAAGCCAAGCTGTTGAAGGTGATCGAAAGCAAGTGTTTCCGGCGTTTGGGGGGAGTCACGGATATTCAAATAAAGACCCGCATCATCGCCGGCACCAATGCCGAGTTGCGCAATGCGGTGGAGCACGGGCGCTTTCGGAGCGATTTATATTATCGTCTCAACGTGGTGAGCCTGTCTCTGCCGCCGTTACGTGAGCGCGGCGACGATGTGCTGTTGCTGGCGAAATTTTTTTTGCAAAAATACGCGGGCGAGTTCGGAAGCACGGTTCGGAATTTTTCTCCGGCGGCCCTCGAGATTCTCATGTCCTATCACTGGCCCGGCAACGTGCGTGAATTGCGCCATGCGATCGAGCGCGCCGTGCTCTTGGGGGAAGCGGAGAGCATTGCCGCCGAAGAACTGCTCTCGGCTTTGGGCATCAATCCCCCTCCTGCCTTTTTGCCGCCGTCCACGTTTGAGCACTCGGATCGTCCCGCCATCGAGATTCCTGCTAATGGTTTGTCGCTCAAAGACGGGGAGCGCCAACTGATTGACTGCGTGCTCAATCTCACCAAATGGAACAAGACCAAAGCCGCGCAAATTCTGGCAATCTCGCGCCCGCGCTTGCAACGGAAGATTGACGAGTATCAACTGCACTGAAGCTTATACTGCTTCTGGGTTAATTTGTAATGCTCTTCTTTGAAATGTCATTCTGGAAGAAACTTCCCTAGCACTTGATACACCGTTAAGAAATAAGATCCGGTGCGAGCACGAGGGAAGGTTCTTCCAGAATGACAGCTTGAGGGGAGTTACAAACCAATCCACAACGAACATAGTTTTTCCCTCCATGCTCTTTCCCCGTGGCCGCGCGCCTCTCTTTACAAACTTTTTCCCAGCGCAAAATACCAGCGGAATTGCGTATGCTTCTCGCCCGGCAACGGATGGCTTAACCACAGCGGAAAATACGCGCGTGCGGAGAGAGAGGAAAACAGCCCGAGATTGCCGCCGAACAAGCGCGACTTGTTTCCGAGGAAAGAAATGCCTAAGCCCGCGTCGGAGCGCGTTTGACTTGCGCCCTCGCGCACGCGCCAGAGTTTGCCGGTGTCATAAAATCCGAACATGCGCAAGCTGCCTCTGGTGCCGAATTCGAAATTCATGGTGAGAAAACGTTCCGCCGGCAAAGGTTGCCCCGCATAGCCGCGCAGAAAACCGCCGCCTTCCACATAACGCCGTGACGCTGCGAGCAACCCACCTCCCGTATCAAACACGCCGTTCATAAAACGTTCGCGCGGCGCCGCGCCTTCAGCATGAAAAAGATCTTGCCGCGGCAACGGGTCCGTGCCGAAAGCCGCTGCGGCATTGAAGCGTGTGCGCAATGACAGACCGGAATTTTTATACTCGGTTTCAACCCGCCCGCTCAACTTGGTGAAGATCATCGTGCGCCACGCTTGCTCCGCGCGTATGCGCGTATCTACTTCTAAATTTTTCCCACCAAGCCGAAGCCGCGCATTCGCATAAGAAAAAAACTGGCGCACGTTGTCCCATTCTTCCAAACGCACCGTGCCCGTGTCGTTGCGCACGTCGCGATAGGTATAGGCCTCGTCGAGCAAGTCGCTATAGTTGAAACCGATTTCCAGGCTGCGGCTGTTCGAAGTCATGACGCCGCTCGAGCCTTTGAACTCCAGATGCGCGTCGGCTTCGAAGCGGCCCGTTTGTTTGCGTGCGAGGAGGTGATAGCGCGTCAATAGATTGCTGCGGCGCAAAGGGTGGTTGTATGCGAGCTTGCCGTCAACTGCGCGCGAGCGCAAGCCGAGCTGCAACTCCAAAGTGAGATTGTTATAAAACGCGCGATAGCTGCTGCTCGTGCGCAGGCCGAGACGCACACCGTCGATCTTGTTGTAATCGAGCAGCGGCCGCCACAGCACGAGATAAGCATCGTTTGGCATGTGAATCAAGCGCATGAACGGCAAGTCCGGCTTAAACTCCAAACGCCGGCGGCCGTTGTTGAGCAGGTTGCGATCCATGATGCGATCTTCGGGATCGACGCGCACCTCTTGCGGCTTGGTCTGTGTTTCAAACACAAGCGTATCGGACTTGGCTTTGCCGTCCCACCGCTGCACGAGTTGTTGCGCCTCACCCAAATCAACCGCAACGTCCACCGGCATGATGCCATTGCCCAACCGCTTCAACTCCACTTCCGTGACCCACGTCGAATCGTTGCGCTGATACTTGCGCACCGCGCCTTTTTTATAATCGACCGTGGGCGTGTCGTGCAGCCATTGCGCGAAGAACCAATTCAAATCCTGTCCGGTTACTTGCTCACACACGTTTTGAAAATCTTTTTCATCCACGTGTTGAAAAGAAAACTGCCGCACGTACTCGCGCAGAATATTTTTGAAGAGCGCGTCACCGACGACGTAGCGCAGCATCTCATAAAAAATTTCGGACTTCAAGTAAACGTTCGCCGCCATGCCCACCGGATCGCGATACTCGTGAATCTCGTTCGCTATCGGCTCGTTCTGGCCGGAGTCCATGTAGAGCCGCGCGAAGTTGCGCAAGGCTTGATCGAGCGAAGGCAGGGGATATTGCCGCTCGAAAAAGTTCATGTCCTCCTGCGCTTCCTTGCGATCATAGCCGCGCTTGCCATATTGCTGCTCGTTCATGGCTTTGGCGAAATACATTGCCAGCCCGCGCGCCATCCACGCGGATTTTAAGCCATTGCTCGCAATCAGCGCGGGAAAATAAAGCCCGGCGCTCGCATAGGCCAATTCGAAATAGCCGGAGTCTTCACACAGCAGCATGGTAGGCTGCGCTGCGGTGCTACCGCCGGATTGCACCAAACTTAAATGAGAAAAAGCGTATGGCCCGGTATGGCTTGCGGTGAAAGCGAGAACGGTATCGAGATGCGCGCTCGTATTTTTTATCCAAGCGTAAGCGCCTGCGCTTTCGGCAAAAAGATGCAGCGTGGGAGCGCCAGGCCGTTCGACATGAATGAAACGCGGCGAAGCGCTCCAAATAAAATTGTGCTGCTTGCGCGCGTGAAAGCGCACGACCCGCATCGCTGGTTGCGCGTTCTTCGCCCGGCGAGCGGCGATTAGCGTCTGTTGTTGCAGGCGAAAAGCAGAGCTGTCGCCGGCAAGCGCGAGCGTGACCTCATTCCAACCTGCATCACCGGCCACGATTTCGCCGGAGCCGACAATGATATAGTTGGCCGGCGCGCGGAGGGTGACGTTCATTTCGGCAAATTCGCTGAA
>CAYNDW010000117.1:6195-12281 GCA_964395375.1 uncultured Cytophagia bacterium | reverse complement strand
GCGACGTGGTGCGTTTGCAAGCCGGCGTGTCGGTTGATAACGGCGGCGGCATTCATATTCGCGGCGGACGCACAACTGAAGTCGCATACTTCGTCGATGGCGTTTCCGTGACCGACTCCTACAATGGCGCTTCGTCGGTGCGCGTGGAAAACGAATCCGTGCAAGAGCTGCAGGTGATCAGCGGCACGTTCAACGCGGAATATGGCAACGCGATGTCGGGCATCATCAACATCGTGACTAAAGACGGCAGCGAGGATTTTCACGGCAACGTGACGGTCTATGGCGGCGATCACGTGAGCAGTCGCAACGATCTTTATCTCGGCATCGACGAAGTTGATCCCCTTTCCGAAAACAACGCGCAGTTCAGCTTGAGCGGCCCGGTGCCCGGTTTCAGCAATCGCCTCACGTTCTTCGCGACCGGACGGCGCTTTGAGTCCGATGGTTGGTTGAATGGCCGCCGCATGTTCAATCTCAACGGCGATACGCTTGGCACGTTCGACGGCAAAGAAGCAGTGGCCGGCGAGATCGTTCCCATGAATACGCAGAAACTCAACTCTGCGCAGTTTAAACTCACGTACCGCCTCAACTCCAAGATCAATCTCAGCGCGAGTTTGTTGGGCAATGATGAAGAGAGCCAAGGCTATGACGGCTTCTTCCGTTGGAATCCCGAGGCGCGCACGACGAGTTACGATCGCGGCTACAATGCCAATTTGAAATGGACGCACACGCTCTCCTCGCGCGCGTTCTACACGCTGAACTTTTCCAACTTCTACAAAGAGTTTCGCAACTACCTCTTCGAAGACCCCACGGATTCGCGCTATCTCCATCCCGATTCGCTGCAAGAGGGTAATTTTAGCTTGAACAACTCCGGCACTTCGAATGGCAATTATCAACGCAACACGGTGACGAACCTTGCGAAATTCGATCTCACGTGGCAAGCGACTCTCGTGCATCAGCTCAAGTTCGGATTCGAGGGCAAGCGCCATCGTTTGTTTGAAGAAGGCATTGGCACGGTGCCGGCGCGCGATGCGTTCGGCGCGGAAATCGTGCCTTATCGCCCGGTGGTGTTGCCGGATTCCACGCAGAGCCATAGCCGCTACGCGTTCAATCCGGTGGAGTTCTCGGCTTATCTGCAAGACAAGATCGAATATGAAAACGTGGTGATCAACGCGGGTTTGCGCTTCGACTTTTTCAACTCCAAAGGTTTGGTGTTGAACGATCCCACGGATCCCAATGTGTACGAGCCGTTGAATGACAAGTATCAAGTGCTGGGCTTGCAGGATCGTTTGGCGGTTTGGTATAAAGATCCTTCGAGCAAGTATCAAGTCAGTCCGCGCTTCGGCATTTCTTATCCGATCACGGATAAAGGCATCATCCACTTTTCCTACGGCCACTTTCTCCAAATTCCCAATTTCGATTATCTGTTTCAAAACCCCGGCTTCAAAGTGCCGCGCGCCACCGGACGCTTCGGCATTTATGGCAACGCGGATTTGGATCCGCAAAAGACCGTCATGTATGAGCTGGGTTTGCAGCAACAGCTCGGCGACATCATGAGCCTGCACGTGACCGGCTTCTATCGCGACATTCGCGATTGGGTCGGCACCGGCCCGGAGATCGTCACCGTGGGCACGGGCGGCCAAGAGATTAGCGCGCGCACGTATTTCACGTATGTCAATCTCGACTACGCCAACGTGCGCGGGCTCACGCTCTCCTTGAGTCAAGCGCGAGCCGCGATGATCAACTACTCTTTCGATTACACTTTCCAAGTGGCGGAGGGCAGCAACTCCGATCCCGGCGAAGAGTTTGGTTCACGCCAAGCCGGACGCGAGCCGACGCAGTTCATCGTGCCGCTCAATTGGGATCAACGCCACAACTTCAACGGCACGCTCTCTTTCAACAAGAGCAATTGGAACGGCAGCTTGATTTTCAATTATCATTCGGGCTTGCCGTTCACGCCGACGCCGGTGGTGGCCACGCGCGTGGGGCAGAACACGAATCTCAATTTCTCGCGCAACAGCCGCGTGCGGCCTTATTATCTCAACTTCGATTTGCGCTTGTCGAAAACTTTCCGCTTCGCGGGCTTGGATTACGGCTTGAGCTTGAACGTGTACAACTTGTTCGACCGCTTGAACGAGCAAGACATCTACACCGACTCCGGTCGCGCGACGATTTCTTCCGTGTTCCGTCAAGTGCGCAACACGACGATTCGCAATAATACCGCGGAAGAATTTCTGCGCAAGCCCAATCGCTTCTCGGAGCCGCGGGAAGTGCAGCTTGGAGTGAAAGTAAGCTTTTGATGTATTCCCCCTTGAGAGGGTGTTGCTATTGATGTGAAGAATATGAATGCTGTCGCGTCCCCAACACCCCCCTTAATCCCCCCTCAAGGGGGGACTTGAGCAATTCCCCCCTTGAGGGGGGTTAGGGGGGTGTCGCTCAGTATCAATGATCGATTTAGAACTGAGAAGAACGCAAATGTCGCGCAGAGAAATTATCCCATATGATCCCAAGCTGAAAGAACTTTCTCGCCGTCTACGCAAGCAAAGCACTCTTTCGGAAGTTTTGTTATGGAATCAATTGAAGCAAAAGCAAATGCGCGGCTTGCAGTTTCTACGGCAAAGACCAATTGATCGATACATCGTGGATTTCTTCTGCTATGAGTTGATGCTGGCGATTGAGATCGATGGCGCAAGTCATAATCTCGACGCGCAAGTCAAGCAAGATCCGATTCGGCAGAAGCGTTTGGAAGCTCTCGGCGTTCGCTTTTTAAGATTCATGGATAGAGACGTGAAGCAGAACATGAATGGTGTTTTGCAAACGATTGCAGCTTGGATTGATGAATTCGAGCAAACCTGTCGTTATCAAGAACACCCCCCTAACCCCCCTCAAGGGGGTAATTGATGCGGCGACCTCATTGATAAATTCCCCCCTTGAGGGGGCCAGGGGGGTGTCGCTCGTATCGTGTAAGGCTTCGTGAGTGAAGAAGAAAATAAAAAAATGGAAGTGTGAAATGATTTTGAACAGCATCACTGCCCTAAAGAACACCCCCCTAACCCCCCTCAAGGGGGGAATAACGAGGAGCAATCTCCACATGAAATTCCTCAAGCTACTCAACGCGCTGCTCGTGCTCATCCCCCTCGCGGGCTTCGCGCAGAACGGGCCGCACGTGCCTTCCAAAGAACGCGTGAAGTTCGAAGAGATTCGCGCGACCAACATCGACGCGAATTTGGTGCGTACGACCGTGTTCAATTACGGCCTCATCGGACGCGAGACCGCAAACCCGCAGCAGATTCCGTTTGAATGGCCGAAGAACACGCGGCAGCGTTATCTCGCGGCCTCCGTGGTTTCATACGGCGCGGAAGTTTTGCACAACGGCTCGCCACTGCGCTTGTTTATGCCCACCATCGCGCGCAGCGATCCGGCGGACGGCAGCAAGGATTGGGAGCTTATGCCGGTCTCCGGTTATCTCAACACCGCGCTCGGCGCGCAAGCGCAAATCGCCAATCGCTTGAATCCCAAATCGTGGCCGCCCGTGTGGCCGGATAAATTGGACGATCCTTCCGATCCCGGATGGCCCGGCAGCTTCAGCGCGTTGTTCGGCAAAAATGCTTTTAATGCCGATCAAGAAATTGTCTACAAGATGGGCGATGATAAATATGATCGCTTCGATTACGCGCCCGATGTCACCGATCCCACGCGCCGCGGCATCGGCATGCTCACCGAAACGCGTGTGCTCGAATGGAGCCAGGTGTTGATTCAAGACGTGGTGTTCGTGCTGCACTTTTTTCAAAACGACGGCTCGTTTGATTTGCGCCGCACCGGTGTGAACATTTCGCTCTTCGATCTCGTGGGCGGCGACGGCGATAGCAGTGATGACATCGCGTTTTATGATTTGGTGAATGACGTGGCGTGGTCCACGGATGCGGACGGCGTGGGCAACGCCGACTTCGGCAACAAACCCGTGGGCGTGGTTGCGACTTCCTATTTGGAAACGCCCGGCAATGCCGTGGATAACATCGACAACGATAATGACGCCGAAGACCTCAGCCCGGTGGTGCAAGCAAGCTGGCTCATCGGCGAACTTGCCAATAACGGCATCGATGACAATGGCAACGGCTTGATCGATGAAAACAAAACGCACATCGCGTTCGTCACGCCCGCGGGCAGCAACCCCGGCAACGCCGTACGCGACGGCATCGACAACGACAATGATGGGGAGAGCGGCAGCCCGCGCGTGACCGCAGAGATGTTGGTCGGAGAAATTCCAAACAACGGCAAGGACGACAACGCCAACGGTTTGCGCGATGAAGGCCCGGAGGATTTGAACGCATTCTATGCCGACGGCATTGACAACGACGGCAACGGGCTCATTGACGAAGGCATCGACGAAATGATCGATGAAGATCGCGGCGACGGCATCGACAATGACGGTGATTGGAACGCGAGCATCGACGACGTGGGCCTCGACTGCCAACCCGGCACCGGCGATCTCGGCGAGAACGATGGCAAGCCCACTTCGGGCGCGGGCACGAACTTGCCCGGCGAGCCGAACCTCGACAAGACCGACGTCTCGGAGTCCGATCAAATCGGCCTCACCAATGTGCAGTATCAATCCGCCGGCATCTTGGGCAGCAATTACAGCAACGATAATGCGTTCTTCAACAACTTCCTCGTGCCCGGCGAGTTTTATGACGGCAGCGCGTTGAGCGGTGATTTCAATTTGTTCGTCGGCTCCGGCCTGTTCCCCATGAAGTCCGGCAGCATTGAGCGCATCTCGATGGCCGTGTGTTTGGGCGCGGACACCACCGATGCGTTGCTCAATCGCGACGCTTCACAAGTGACGTATGACAGCGATTATCAATTCGCCTCCGCGCCGTTTGTGCCCACGCTCACCGCGGTGCCCGGCGACGGCAAAGTGACGCTCTATTGGGATGACTCTGCCGAACGCTCGTTCGACCGTTTTCTCGCGCGTTTGATCAACCAACCGGACAGCCCTTATCAAGGCCTTTATACGCCGTATGATTTTGAAGGCTATCGCATCTATCGCGCGACCGATGCGGGCTTGCTCGATCCTTTTGTCGTCACCGACGCGAGCGGCACGCTCACGCTGCGCAAGCCGGCGATTCAATTCGATCTCGTGGATCAATTCAGCGGACTGCATCCCGTGGACGTGAACGGCGCGCATTTCAATCTGGGCAACAACACCGGCATCACGCACAGTTGGGTGGATAACAACGTGGTCAATGGCCAACGCTATTTTTATGTGATCACGGCTTATGACTTCGGACTCGTCGATCGCGACGAGCCGAACAAAGGCATCTTCCCCTCCGAAAGCCCCTTCTCGCTTTCGGTGGATGAAGTCGGCGATTTTCTTTATGGCCCCAACGTCGCGATTGTCACCGCGAATGCGCCGGTCGCGGGTTATAAAGCGCCGGAGTTGAAAAACGGCTTGGAGCATATTAAAGGCAATTCGTTTTCCTCCGTGGGCTTCAATCTCGTGGATCGCAAAGCGCTCGCGGATAATCAGCGTTATCTCATCACGTTTGAAGACACGACGAAGGTCACGTCCGGCCGCGAAGACACGGTGCGCACGAAGAACTACAGCTTGTTCCGCGTGCCCAACTCGCGCTACTCCGCGCTCGATCGTTTGCGCGGCATCGCCGCGGATGCGCCGAACTTCGTGAGCTTTTTGGAAGACACGATTTTGCGGCGCAGCGATACGCTGGTCTTCCGCGGCAATCATAATCTTTCCGGCACGCAGAAGCTGGTGCGCGACGGCTTCTATCTCTCCTTTGTCAATGTGCCGCAAGTGACCGTGGATTATGCGCGCTTGAATTGGACGCAGAGTGCGGATCAGATTCATCAAGGCGACATGTACATTTTCCGCTCCGGTTTTTCGCAGGGCACGAAGGTTCCGTTTGATTATCGCGTGATCGTCGGCGCGCCGGCACGCGACACCTCCGCGGCGGTGACTTTGTCCGGCACGCCTTTGCCCGCCCGGCCCGTGAACTTCTCGGTTTATAATGTCACCAAGAAGAGCTTCATCGATTTCGCCTTTTTGGATTTTGATAACACCGGCACCACCACGG
>CAYNDW010000117.1:0-6185 GCA_964395375.1 uncultured Cytophagia bacterium | reverse complement strand
CTCGGCGCTGCTCTCGCGCGTGCGGCAAAATCGCGCCCGCATCATTCTGGTTGAAACGATCAAAGGCAAGCAAGTGCCCACGTGGGAAATTTCTTTTGCGCCCACGTTCGTGAGCACGCGGCGCAATCCGCAAGCGGGCGATACGCTGGCGCTGTTTACCGAGAAGCCGTTCTTAGGTTATAAAAGCGGCTTGGGCGATATTTACGAATTTACCACTGTGGCCGAACGCAAAGACGACGCGCTCGCGAAGAGTGTGTTGAGCAACATTCGCGTCGTGCCCAATCCGTATGTCGTGGCCGCCACATGGGAGCCGCGCAATCCGTTCTCTTCCGGCCGCGGCCCGCGCGAGATTCACTTCAATCATTTGCCGGCGCGTTGCACCATTCGCATCTTGAATGTCGCGGGCGAACTGGTGCGGCAAATTGAAGTGGACAACCCCGTCGGCGATGGCACTGCGAAATGGGACTTGCTCACGAAGGATAATCTCTCGGCTTCGTATGGCGTGTACATCTATCATATCGAAGCCCCCGGCGTGGGTGAGCACGTCGGGAAGTTTGCGATTATCAAGTGAAAATTCCCCCCTTGAGGGGGGCCAGGGGGGTGTCGGACAGTACGTTCAGAGCTGTGAGGAAAAATCAAAATGCGGCGCCGAGAAATAATTTCATACGATCCCAAGCTGAAGGAGCTTTCTCGTGAACTGCGTAAGCGCAGCACTCTTTCGGAAGTACTGTTGTGGAATCAATTGAAGCAAAGGCAAATGCGCGGGTATCAGTTCCTTAGGCAACGACCGATCGACCAATATATCGTGGATCTTTTCTGCCCGGAGTTGATGTTGGCGATTGAGGTTGATGGCGACAGTCATAATCTCGAAAAACAAATTGGGCAAGATCCGATTCGGCAGAGACGATTGGAGTCGCTCGGTGTTTGTTTTTTGAGATTTGCCGATAGCGACGTGAAGAAGAATATGAATGGCGTTTTGCAGAGGATTGCTGCTTGGATTGATGAATTTGAACAAAGTGGTCGTAATCAAGAACACCCCCCTAACCCCCCTCAAGGGGGGAATTGCTAGGGTGCTATTCAAACATAAAAAGTTTTCGGAGCCAACCATGCAAAGAAAAGCTTCTCTTTTAAAAATCATCAGCGCGTTTGTGCTCATGTGCGTGGGTCTTGCCTCGGCGCAAGATACCGTGAACAAAACCGGCACGGCCTCGGCGAAGTTTCTCGCGATTCCCGTGGGGGCGCGCGCGGTGGCCATGGGCGGCGCGTTTGTGGCGAATGCCTATGACGCCACGGCCGCGTATTGGAATCCCGGCATGCTCAATCATCTTGAAAAGACCGAGCTGTATCTCATGCACTCGGAATATCTCGCGGACATCAAGCTCGAATACGTGAGCTTCGCCTTCCCGGTCTCCGACCTCGGCACGGTGGCGTTGAGCGTGACCGCGATGAACATGGGCGAGATGTTGATCACGACCGTGGACGATCCCGAGGGTTTGGACACGGGCACGTTCGACGCGGGCAGTTATGCCATCGGCCTGAGCTATAGCCGCCGCTTGACCGATGCGTTTGCCATCGGCGGCACGTTCAAATACGTCTCGGAAAATATTTGGAACTCGCGCGCTACCGGCATCGCGCTTGATGCGGGCACGATCTTTCGCACACCGTTCAAGGGCATTCGCCTCGGTGTGAGTATTTCCAACTTCGGCACGAAGATGCAAATCTCCGGCGACGATCTGCTCGTGCAACAAGACATCGATCCGAGCATTGAAGGCAACAACACCAGCGTGAATGCAAAGCTCGCGACCGACCGCTTCGATCTTCCGCTCAATTTGCGCATCGGCGCGGCTTATGATGCGCTGAACACCGAGCACAGCCGCCTGACTGTTGAAGTGGATGGCTTGCACCCGAATGATAATTCCGAAAGCATCAACACCGGCGCGGAGTTGGCTTTGTTGAAAGAACGCTTCTTTCTGCGCGGCGGCTATCGCAATCTCTTTCAAGAAGACAGCGAAAATTCCTACACCGCCGGCTTCGGCCTGCGCTACGCGAGCGAGGCGATCACATTTCGCATCGACTATGCGTATGCCGATCAACAACACTTGCAAGGCATTCATCAGATCGGGTTCGCGCTGGCGTTTTGAGAGTGAGAGGCGATCTTCTCGTTCCCAAACTCCGTTTGGGAACGCAATTGCTGCTGAAACTTTGTTTCAGTGTTTGCACGGCCGCTTCGAAACAGAGTTTCTTACGCACGGTGGTTCCCAAACAGAGTTTGGGAACCAGAAGAAAAGAGCGAGGTGCTCTTCTTGTTCCCAAACTCCGTTTGAGAACGCAATTGCTCTCGCAATCTGTTGCAGTAATCTCCACGCTGCTTCGAAACGGAGTTTCTCCAGCAAGTGTGTTCCCAAACAGAGTTTGGGAACAAGCATCAAGCAACACCAAAGTCGTCTTTACAATCCACTTTTAATCCACTAACTCCTAAGGAGGCGTTACATGAGTTTCAACGCGAAGAGAGTTATGCTCGGAGTCGTGGCTTTGCTGCTCGTAAGCTCGATGGCTTACGCGGGCAATGTCACGTTCCGCTGCAACATGGCGGTTCACAAAGCGCTGGGCAATTTCACGCCCGCGACCCAAGGCATCAGCCTGGCCGGTTCACTCAACGGCTGGGGCGGCGCGGATTTGAATGCCTATGCTTTGACCGATGGCGATGGCGACGGCATTTATGAAGGCACGTTCAGTGTTGCCGACGGCGCGTATGAATACAAGTTCGTCGTCACCGAAGGCACACCCAAAGCAATCAAAGCTTGGGAAGACGGGCTCGCGGCAAATCGCGCGGTCACCGTTGCCGGCGATGACACGTTGAATGTGTCCGAATGGAATACCGGCGTGAAGTTTCTCGTGGATATGACGCCGCCGCTTGCGGGCGGAGCCATGTTTGATCCCGCCACGCAATACGTCGCAGTCGTTGGCAATCTTAACGGCTGGGGTGGCGCGGCGAAAGACGTGTCCGAATTGAGCGATGCGAACAACGACAACATCTATGAAGGCCGTCATCCGGCCGCCGGTGGTTTGCCCACGGTCGAGTACAAATTCACTATCCGCAACAAGTCGGACAATGCGGTCGCGACGTGGGAAAGTCACGGCAATCGTCCGCTTGCAACCACGCTCAATCCTTCCGAAACGGTTGTGGTGAAGTGGGATAAAGACGCGGTAGCCGGCGGCCCGGGCAACATTACTTTCAAATGCAACATGGCGGTGCATAAAGCGCTGGGCAATTTCACCCCGGCTAGTGAAGGCATCAGTGTGCTCGGATCATTTAACGGCTGGGGCGGCGCGGATTTGAATGCGTTCGCATTGACCGACGGCGACGGCGACGGTCTCTATGAAGGCACATTCAACTTCGACGGCGGCAGTTATGAATATAAGTTCGTCGTCACCCAGGGCGCGCCCAAGACGATCAAAGCGTGGGAAGACGGCCTGAGCGGCAACCGGAAACTCACCGTTGCCGGCGACGCTACGCTGGATGCAAGCGAGTGGAACACCGGCGTGAAGTTTCGTGTGAATATGGCGCCGCCGCTCGCCGGCGGAGCCACGTTTGATCCGGCCACGCAATACGTCGCCGCGGTGGGCAACATCAACGGCTGGGGCGGCGCCGCGCGCGAGGCTTCGGAGTTGACTGATGCCGACGGCGATAACATTTACGAAGGCCGGCATCCGGTCGCAGCAGGCTTGCCGAACATCGAGTACAAATTCACCATCCGCAACAAGTCGGATAACGCGGTCGCGACGTGGGAGAATCATTCCAACCGTCCGCTCAAGACCGAGATCAATCCTTCTGAAACGGCTTTGGTGAAATGGGACAGCGATCCCGGCGTGGCCGTGGCTGCGACCGTGCTCTTCCAAGTGAATGTGAAGCCGTTGCGCGATCTCGGCATCTTCGATGAAACCGACGGCGATAGTTTGGTGTGCTACGGCGGTTTCAACGGCTGGAACGGCGCGGCCATCGATCAAGCGTTGATGCGGCAATCGTTGCTCGATCCGGCGATCTTCGAAATCACGTTGCCGATTACGCGCGTGCCCGGCGCGAAGCTCGAGTACAAATATTTTATTCGCTTCAATCGTAACAGCCCACGGTTCACCACAAGCCGTCCGCCCTCGGGTTGGGAAGAACCCGGCTCTACCGGTGGCGGCAATCGCATTTATGTTTTCAGCGATCAAACGCAGCAAACCGTGGGCACGCAAACGTTCGCGGATATCATCACCGTGGTGCCCAAGGACAGCAGCTACAACGTGACCTTTACCGCGGATATGCGCTGCGCCTTGCGCACACCCGGCTTTGGTAACGTCGCGACGGACACGCTGTTCTTTGATTCCTTTGATTCCTTCTGGCATTTCTTCCGCGGCACGCTGGATCAAAGCGACGGCGAAAGCGGTCCCTTGATTCCGTTCACGGATGCGAACAATGACAGCATCTACAATCTCACGCTGAACCTCAAAGGCCCGGTGCATAACTGGATGCAGTATCGTTTGAATTGGAATCACTCGCAGGAAGCCGGCCCCGGCTTTGATTTGGGCCGCAACCGCGTGCGTTATGCGCGCGCCACAGGCACGGACACGCTCGCAAGCGGCGAGATCATTCCGGTGTTCGCGAAGAATTATGCGTTCGGTCGCGACGTGTGGAATTTCGATCAAGCCAAACCGCTCACGGTAGAAACCGAAGCCGGCGCGGTGATTAACGATCCGATTCCATGCACGGTAACCGCGGTTGAAGTCTCGAACTCCGAAATTCCGGACGCGTTCTTCTTGAGCCAAAACTATCCGAACCCGTTCAACCCGAGCACGACGATCGAGTATCGTTTGGCCAAGCCCGGCTACGTGAAGCTCGTGTTGTTGAATCTCATGGGTCAAAAGGTAGCCACGCTCGTGGACGCGCAACAAGTCGCGGGCACGCATCGCATCACGGTCGACTTCACGCAAGTCGATACGCGCAAGCTCGCCAGCGGTATTTATCTCTATCGCTTGGAAGCCGGCGATTTTGTGGATGTGAAGAAGCTCATGCTCGCGAAGTAAAACGTTTGTAGTCGCCGTTCGTAGTCGCGCCTTCAGGCGCATGCGCTTATATTAAATCACAACGCCACTCGTTCTAATCTTTGAGCGAGTGGCGTTTTATTTTTAGGAATTGCTTCTGAAATAGGCGTGCTTATATTATTTGAGTGTGTCGCAAATCGCAGGAGCGGTTTATTTTCATCGGCGGTGAGCGGGTAAGAGAGAGGTCATCCGCCTCTCCCTTCCCGTTGTCGCGATGGAGTCGATTCTCCATATTTACCGGCGTGCATCTTTCTTGCACCGGGCGACGCCTAGGACAGCTTGTCGAGCTGCCCGTTTAACATGGCCCCGAAATTTCTGGGGAAACCTTTTGATGTTCTTTCGCTGTGATACAAGTGAAACGGGTGAAACCAAAGCATAAAGCGCGAGCAGTCCTCGGCGCTCGAAGTAGCGATTCGGAATGCGATTGTCATTGCCTGAAATGCGTTTCTTCTTCATGCAACGCAAACGCCGCCGAATCATTTGATCGAGCTTAAAGAACTGCGTTTTGGTGGTGCTGAACTCGGTCGCATAATAGTTGGCGATTCCGCGCGTCACGCGATTGATCTGTTCGATGACCTCGCCGGAGCAATTGTGTGAGCGGGTGGTGAGGTTTCTGAGCTTGTCCTTGAGTTTCTCCACGGATTTCGCGCGCATGGTGACGCCGTTAAGCGAGAAGTGAAAGCCCAAGAAATCGAAGCCTTCGCGGAACGAAGTGATCTTCGTTTTCTCCGGCGAAAGCTTGAGTTGGAGTTTCGCTTCAATAACGTTGCGCACGAGCACCAGTGCCTTTTCGATCTCCGCGAGGGATTTGGCAAGCACAAGGAAGTCGTCGGCATATCTGACAAAGATATATCCAGAGGAGGCCAGTTCCTTGTCCAAGACATCGAGAACGATGTTGGCCAGCAAGGGCGAAATCACTCCGCCCTGTGGCGTGCCCAAAGAAGTTCTTTGGAGCACTCCGTCTTCCATCACGCCGGAGGTGAGAAACTTTTGGATCGTGCTCAGAATGTTGCCGTCCGCAATTTTCTCGGCCACGAGTTTCATACAGACCTCGTCAGAATCGTCCCCAAACCTCTCGGATTTTTGGACAAGAGCACGAG
>CAYNDW010000116.1:0-12504 GCA_964395375.1 uncultured Cytophagia bacterium | reverse complement strand
AAGCTTCGAACGGTGTGATCCTCATTACCACGAAGCAAGGCGCGCCGGGCAAAACCAAAATCGACGTCTCGCAACAAGTCGGCTTCAACAGCCTGTTGAAAAAAATCGGCGCTCGGAAATTTACCGCCGCAACCGCGGAAGCGCAATATGGCGCGAACGGCAAAGCATTGTTTGAAGCGGGCGGAGGCCAGTTCATCGATTATGAAGATATTTTGTACGGCGAAAACGGCTTCTTGAATGAGACTTCCATCAGCGCACGCGGCGGAACGGAAAAGACGCAATTCTATCTTTCCGGCTTGTTGCGCGATGAAAACGGCATCATCAAAAATACCGGCTATCAAAAATACGCCGGCCGTTTGAATCTGAATCACAAGCTGAGCAACCGCATCAAACTGGACGCGTTCGTCAACTACGTGCGTTCGGAGTCTGATCGCGGCATCACCGGCAACGACAACACCAACACCTCGTTCGGTTTCTCGATTGGGTTCACGCCCAGCTTTTTGGATATTTCGCCCTCCAATCGCAACCGCTTGGCGCTCAATCCGGACAACCCCGCTTATCCGTTGCATCCGTTGAATCCCTCCAATCCGCTGCACACACGCGAGGTGTTGACCAATCATGAGATGGTCAATCGCACCATTGCGTCCATGCGTTTGCATTGGAACCTTTGGAACACCACGAGGCAGAACCTGAATTTCATTGTGCAAAGCGGCGCGGATTTTTATTCGCAAGAAAACACGATCGTCTCCCCGCCGGAGTTGCAATATGAACGCAACACCAGCACGCCCGGCGCTTCCTTGTTGGGCGAGACCGAAAGCACGAACTCGAACCTGTATTTCAATCTCGCGCACAGCTATGCCTCCTCCGGCAAGCTGAATTTCCAAACCTCCGCGGGTTTTCAATTCGAGAATCAAAATTTGAACAACGTGCTCAATGAAGCGCGCGGTTTGATTGTCACGCAGACCAACATTGATCAAGCGGCGAGCGTGAACGCGTATCAAGATCGCGTGATTCAACGCGAACGCGGCTTCTACGTGCAGGAAGAAATCAACCTGAGCGACAAAATTTATCTCACCGGCGGCATTCGCGGCGACGCCAGCAGCGCGAACGGCGAGGTGGATAAATACTTCATGTATCCCAAAGCCTCGGCCTCGATTCGTTTGGCGCAATACGGCATTTTCTCCGGCATTGCGAGCGAGTTCAAACCGCGTGTGGCTTATGGCGAGACCGGCAACTTGCCGAACCCGAATGCGAAATTCACTTCGCTCATTCCGCGCAACATCGGCGGCCAAGCCGGCTTGCTGCCCGCTACACGTCGTGGCAATCCCAACATCAAGCCGGAAAGAACCAAAGAGCTGGAACTCGGTTTCGACGCGGTGATGTTTAGCGAGCATGCCTCCTTAAGCTTCACTTATTTCCGCCAAAACATCAGCGACCTGCTGCTCTCTCCGAGTTTGCCGCCGTCTTCCGGTTTTGAAGATGAAGTGGTCAATGGCGGTAAAATGAAAACCCAGGGCGTGGAAGTTTCGCTCGGCGTCACGCCGCTCAAGAGCCGCAATCTGAATTGGACCTCGCGCCTCAATTTTTACAAAACCAGTTCCGAGATTACGGAGTTGACCGTTGATCCGTTCAACATTGGCGGCTTCGCGACGTTCTTGGGCACGTTCCGCATTGAAGAGGGTTTATCGCCGACCACGATGATCGGCGCCGAAAGAGATCCTGCCACCGGCAAAAATAAAGTACTGGGCAACGAGATGCCGGATTTTCAAATGTCTTGGAATAACTTGTTGAATCTCGGCGCGTTCGAACTCAGCTTTTTGTGGGATTGGAAAAACGGCGGCGACGTCATCAATCTCGGCAAGCTGATCACCGACTTGGGCGGCACGACGGAAGATTATGACACCGGCGCCGCAGCCAAACGCCTTGGCGTGTTAGGCTCGCAAACCGCGCCCTACATCGAAGACGGCTCATATATCAAGCTGCGCGAATTGAGCTTGAACTTCACGGTGCCGCGCTCTTCGGTGATGAGCCTGTTCAACGGACAGGTTTCTTATCTCAAGCTCGGCGTTTCCGGCCGCAATTTGTTGATGAAGACCGACTACACCGGCTACGATCCGGAAGTGAGCCAGTTCGGTAATGTCTCCATCGGACGTTCGGTGGATACGATACCTTATCCTTCCTCGCGGGCCATGTACTTCAATGTTTCATTCGGATTATAAGGAGACAGCCATGACGAATAAAATGCGAAGCAAACTTCTGCTCTTCATCTTGAGCACGATCTTCGTGCTCGCGAGTTGCGAGACGCTCGAATTCTCCAACCCGAACGCTCCGATTGTCGACGACGTGACGGTGCAGAGTCTCGTGAGCGGCGTCGAAGCAGGTATGCGTTTGGACTGGGCCATCTACTTGCGCGTGACCGGCATCAACGGTCGCGAAGTTTATTACTTCGAGCCTGCTGATCCGCGCTACACCGGCGAGATTCTTTTCGGCACGCCCGATCCCGGCGGCTTCTTGACCACACGGCCGTGGACCGCGCGCTATCGCGTGATCGCCAATTGCCGTTTCTTGCAGGACAAGAACGCGGGCGCAGGGGTTGATGGTTTCGCCAAGACGATCCAGGCGTATCAACTGTTGTTGAATTTGAATTACATGTACGACAACGGGATCAAGATCGATTACTCCGGCGACCTTACCGTTGCCGTGGCGAATCGCGCGCAAGCCTATGACGCCATCCATGATCTTCTAGACGAAGCCGAAACGGATTTGAAAAATGCCGGTGCGGCTTTCCCGTTCCGCCTCACTTCCGGTTTTACCGGCTTCGATACACCCACGCAGTTTTTGAAGTTCAATCGCGCCATCAGTGCGCGCGTTTCCGTGTATCGCGGCGAATATGATCACGCGCTGGAAGATTTGCAGGCTTCATTCCTCAACCCCTCGGGTTCGTTGAATGACGGTGTGTATCATGTCTATGGCACCGGCTTGGGCGATCAAACGAATGAAACGTTCGAGAACCCGGAAGCTTCATTCGTTAAGCTCATGGGACATCCCACGCTTGCCACCGGCGCGGAAGCGAACGACGGCCGTCTTGCCGCGAAAATCAAAGTGCGGAACCCCGCAACTACGTTCGACGGATTGACCAGCAACTTGGGTGTGACGATTACGGCGAGTTCGACGGATCGTTTGCCCATCATTCGTAACGAGGAATTGCTGCTGCTTCGCGCCGAGGCGAATATCGGCTTGAACAACTTGGCCGCGGCGCAGGCAGATCTCAATATCATCCGCGCCGCTGCTGGTTTGCCCGCTGTGACTTTGACTGCAGCCAATGCTGTTGATCAATTGCTCTATGAACGCCGCTACTCGCTGTTTATGGAAGGCCATCGCTGGGTTGATGTGCGCCGCTACAATCGCTTGAGCCAATTGCCGATTGATCGCGCGACGGATAAAATCATCACCAGCATGCCCATTCCCGAAACCGAAGTCAATGAAGGCGGAGGCGGAGGGAGGTAGCACGTATGCAACGCGTCTTGAATAAAGACCGAGAGTTTTAGAAATGAAAAGGCCTTTCGGGTTATCAAACCGGAAAGGCCTTTTGCTTTGCATGCGTGAAGTTGCAGGCTATTTCGCCGCCGCAGCTTTCTTGCGCGGAGCGGCGCGCTTGTGTTGTGCCCGCTGTTTCTTTTTCAAGATTGTGCGCCTGGTTTTTGGGGCAAGCTTTTTGACCGTCGCGATTTGATGTTCGAGGTCACCATTAAAAGGTATGCGAAGGGCGCAAAGAATGTCGATCATTCCCTCTAAATCAACCTCTAGCAACTCGGCGCATTGGCGCAGCGTTTTTTTATTGTTTTGATAAAGGCGCACGACAAACATAATTCTCTCACTCAATACGGCGCTTTGCAAAAGAAAGCATACGGCAGCTTCAAAATTTGTAAAACCAAGCTCGCGCGTTAGAGCGCGGACTTCGTCGTGCAATTGTTGAGGAAGAACAATTGTTTTATTCATGATTAGAGTTCCTGCAATAGTCTGCGATACTCAGCTTTAGATAAGAAATCTCTCTCGTGCAGCCTGTGGAGCCGATTGCGGCATTCGTCTTTCGTAAAGATTCCGCCTTGATAAAACCACAGGAGCAAAGAGGATAATGAGAAAGCGGCTAATCCTAACTTGAGCGCGCTATGTCTTAAAAGCCCGTCTTCGGAGAGCACGATGCCGCCGTCTTGCATTGCCAATGAAATTACGTCTGCATCTGTTTGTGAAATGCCGATCCGTAACAAGGGCCGCTTCACTTCAACCTCCTTGGCTTGGCGCGAAGCGAGCAGTGCCAGAACTTTTTGGTTCTTGCGCTTTTGTTGCCTCAGCTCTTTTGTGACCAGTTGCGGCCAAACGATTTTAACCTCGCCCGCCGTACACAAATCCAGCCACTCGAGTTTGCGCAAGACAATCAAAGTCGAAGTATCCGTCACGAAAAGCATAGCGCGCTCCCCTTTTTTCAGCCGGCCAATCATAGCCAAATCTCTTCGCAAAGTCAAGCGCGGCAGCTTTGGATAATTGTGTTTGTATTTTTGCGGACGCTTTTATAGCTTTTATTCATGAAGAATATTGAGTAATCTATGTCGATCCCTCCGTTTCAAGAAGACGGGCTTTTGCCATTGGGTTTGCATCTAGCAGAGATGAATGAAATTGCAGAACGCTTTGGCTCAAGCACGCCGCGGCGCCAAACGCTCTTTGAGCGTCTGCGCATGTTCGTCGATCTCGCGCAACATTGCGGCGCGCAGCGGATGTTCGTCAACGGCAGTTATGTGACGGCCAAAGCGGTCCCGGACGATGTTGATGTGGTGATTTGGCTGGGAGAACGTTTTCTGGAATTGCTTCTGCAAAGAGATTGGCGGGCGCTCTTATTGAAACAGATGTTCCTCACACGAAGGCCCCAAGAGGCATTTCTTGTCGTGGATGAAAAGAAGTGGAATCGATGGTTTGAATTTTTTTCTTTGCTCAAACAAGACCCATCGCGACGCAAAGGCTTAATTGAGGTGAAATTCCAATGATTGAAAATTTGGCACAGCTTCACGCCTCTCTTCAACAGCTTGATAAGCTTCGGCGGCACGCGCAAGAAATCGAAGCTGATCCGGCGGAAGACGTTCTCTTCAAAGAAATGGAGCTTGCCGGTGTGAATGGCGTAATAGCCCAAATCGAAAAAGAGGTTCGCCTTTACAACCTTGCACGTTTCCGTGAAACCCTACAAGAATTGCAGCTTCGTTCACGGACGGCGCCGCCTGAAAAGCTTCCCGAACTTTTCGAACAGACACTTGGAGCTATGGAAAGTTTTGCCGTCGCCATGCAGCCGATAGCCTAAACGTTGCAGACTGATAAAGTCGCTACGATAGAAAACCCGGTTTTCGTCTTGCCTCTGCTGATCAATCTCACCAACTCATACTTGAATGGCTCCACATGCTGCGCTTCCTCCTCGGCTCGCTTTTCATCCTCCTCGTTCTCGCTTTTCTGCTTCGCCTGGTCGAACGCCACTTGGTTTTCTTCCCGAGCAAATGGCGCGGTGATGATTCAACTTTGTTTGCCCTTGCTCTGCCCATTGAAGAAGTTTGGATGACCGCTTCGGACGGCGTTCGCATTCACGGTTGGTATGTGGCGCATGACTCCGCGGTCGCAAGCTTGGTCATGGCGCATGGCAACGCGGGCAATGTGCGTGATCGCGCGCAATGGCTTGCGCTCTTGCATCAAAAAATTCCGGCGAACCTTTTTATGTTTGATTATCGCGGCTATGGCAAGAGCGCGGGCGCGCCGAATGAGGAAGGGTGCTATCGCGATGCGGAAGCGGCGTTTGATTGGTTGAAAAAGAAAACGCCGCAGTTGCCGCTCATTGCGCACGGCCATTCGCTCGGCGGCGCGGTTGTGATCGAGCTTGCAGGCCGTCGCCCGCTCGATGGCCTCGTCGTCGAATCCAGTTTCACGCATGCGCGCGACATGGCCAAGCTCATGTTCGGCCCGCTGCCCGTGCATTGGCTCTCTTCCATGAAATGGGCGAGCGTGGATAAAGTTGCGACGCTCACTTTGCCCAAACTCTTTTTGCACGGTGACGCCGATAACATTATTCCCTTTAGGCTCGGGCAAGAGCTTTACGCGCAAGCCGCGGAACCCAAACACTTCGTCACGCTCGCGGGCGTTGATCACAATGATTCTTTCATTAACGGCGGCGAGGTGTATTACAACGCGCTGCGCGATTTCCTCCGCGATCTACCACGGCCAAGCCGTGGCGGAACGCTCTAACTTGCAAAACGAAAGGCCCGCGCACATGACGGAAATGACCGCCAGAGTTCCTCTCAATCGTGTGCTGAGTGTGTTAGGCGTCGGCGTCCTCTCCATCTCTTGCGCCGCGATCTTGATTCGCTGGTGCGCCGCGCCGCCTTTGACTATTGCATTCTATCGCTTATTCTTCGCTTCGCTCTTCTTTTGGTGCACCAGCAGCCAGACTTCGCGCGCCACGCTGCGGCAACTTCCGCTCGCGAGCATGCGCTGGGGCTGGTGCGCGGGGATCGCGCTCGCGCTGCACTTCGCGACGTGGATCACTTCACTGCAACATACTTCGGTCACCAACTCCGTCGTGCTCGTTGCCACCACGCCGATATTTGTCGCGCTCGGCGCGCGTTTTATTTTGCGCGAGAAAGCGCGGGCATGGTTGTATTGGGGATTGCTGCTGGCCTTTGCGGGCGCGGCAGTCATCACCTTGCAAGAGCGCGCGGGCGGCTCCAATTCACTCCTGGGAAATCTTCTTGCCGTGGCCGGCGCGCTGTTCGCCGGAATTTATTTTTTGATCGGACGCAAGCTGCGCCAGCAGATGGACACCGCCCCGTATGTCATGTTGTGTTATGCCGCAGCCGCCGTGCTATTGTTGATCGCCGCGCTCGTGGTGCGAGAACCGCTCACCGGCTATTCGTGGCAAACCTACGCCACCTTTCTCGGTCTCGCGCTCATTCCGCAAGTTATCGGGCACACGAGTTTCAATTGGGCGCTCAAACATCTTTCCGCGCCCACGGTCTCGATTGCGATGTTAAGCGAGCCGATTGGCGCGAGTTTGCTTGCCGTATTTCTTTTACAAGAAAAAATCGGCGCGATGACATTGCTCGGAGGAAGTCTGACTTTGATCGGCGTTGGCCTCGCCATATTTTCGGAGCAGAAAAAATCTTGAAACGAATTTTGATCGCGGCCAACACTCGCTCCGCGCGCGGGCAGGGCGCGAACATTCTGCGTGAGGCCGAGCACAATCTCGCGCAAGCGGGCGTGCACTGTGAAGTGCTCATCTCGCAAAGCAACGGCTACTTTTACGAAGCCCTGCCTACGCGTTTGCTTGAGCCGTGGGATGCAATCGTTGCGCTCGGCGGCGACGGCACGTTGTTTCAAGTGCTCAATTGCTGTTTGCAGCATGAAGGTTTCGACACGCCGCTCGGACTCATTCCCGCAGGCACGGGCAATTCTTTCTCAAAAGAGTTTCGGCATCAACCCGCACAACCCGCGTGGCAGCGCCTGCTCGAAGGCAAAGCCGTTCCAGTGGATGTGCTGCGTTGCCGTCTGCAAAGCGCGGAGGCGTGGCATGGACATGATTACTACTTCATCAACGTCATGGGCCTCGGCTTCGTTTCGGAAGTGAATATCAACTCGCAGCAATTCAAACGATTCGGCGCGGTGTCTTATGTTTTGGGATTGCTGGTCACGCTGAAAAATTTCAAACCCGCGCATTTGCGCATGGCGCTTGATGATCAAACTCTCGAGCGCACCGCGATGTTCGCGGTCATTTGCAATTCGCGCTACACCGGCGGCGACATGTGGGTCGCGCCGCACGCGGAGATTGACGACGGCCTCATGGAGGTCGTCGTGCTCAACGAGCTTTCGCGTTTTGGCCTGATCCGCGCGTTTCCCTCGGTGTTCACGGGCAAACATGTGGATCATCCCAAAGTGGAAATGTTTCGCTGCCGCAGTTTGCGCGTCGAATCCGAAGCGCCGCAATTGTTGACGCCCGACGGCGAAATTCTCGGCGCAACGCCGATGACCATTGAAGTGTTGCCTCGGCGTGTGCAGTTTATACTATAGCGCTTTTCGGAAGAATAGTCGTTCCGCAAATTTTTCCCCCGCGAAAATGGAACTGCCGCGAAAGAACGCTGCTTGTGAGTTTGATTTTCAAAAGCGGTAATCGGACGAACCTCCTATACGTGTCATTCAGCAGGAATCTTTTTAAGCACTGGAATCAATGCCCAGCACGGAAAAAGATTCCTGCTGAATGACATATCGCTAGAGGCGATTGCCGAATTTGAAAAGCACTATTCTTTCGATAAGCTTAATCTTTCGTCGGGTTCTCTTTTCGTAGGAGAAAGTTTGGTGGCGGATTCGTTTTAAGCAAAGGTTTGACGCACTCCCATGATTGATCTCATCTTCCTCGGCACCGGCTCCGCAGTGCCCATGGCGCATCGCAATCTTTCCGGCACTGCGCTGTTGCGCCAGGGCGAGGTTTTTTTGTTTGATTGCGGCGAAGGCACGCAAATGCAATTTCGCCGCGCGGGGCTTAAGCCGAGCAAGCTGCGTTATATTTTCATCTCACACTTTCACGGCGATCATCTCTTCGGTTTGCCGGGTTTGTTGACGAGCCTGCAAATGGCAAACTTGCGGCAGGAGGTGCATCTCTTCGGCCCGAAAGGCCTCGCGGAGTACATTCGCTTTCATCAAGCCTTGTGCAGCTTCGGCTTCGATTATGTTTTGCGCATTCATGAAATCGAACCGCACACGCCAAGGAGCATTTTGCAAACGCCGGAGTATCACGTGGTCTGGCAGCCGTTGCAACATCGCATTTACACGCTCGGCTTTGCATTGATCGAGGCGCCGCGACCTGGAAAATTTGATGTGCAACGCGCCGACATTCTCGGCGTGCCCAATGGGCCGGAGCGCGGGAAATTGCAAAGCGGGGAAAGCGTTGTGCTTGCGGACGAAACACAGATTCATCCGCAGCAAGTTCTCGGTCCGCCGCGGCCGGGGCTGAAGATCGCGTATTGCGTTGATACTGCGCCGTGCGAGGGGCAAAGGCTGCTCGCGCAAAATGCCGAGGTGTTGATTGCAGACGCCACCTTTCCCGCAAAGGAGCAACAATGGGCGCATCAAACCGGGCATTCGACCACGCACGATGCGGCGGAAGTGGCGCAACACTGCAACGTGCGCCAACTTTTTCTCACCCACTTCAGCGGCACGGTTGGCCCAACGGAAATTCCCGCAATGGCGGAAGAGGCGCGCACGATTTTTCCGAACACGATCGCCGCGACCGATTTGGCGCGGTTTAAAATACTTCCTGTAAGTTAGGCGCTCTCGTGGTACAGCCCCGCTAGCAACCATGTCATGGAGCAGGAATTCTTTTCTCGCTCCCAAACTCCGTTTGGGAGCGCACCTGCATTTGAAACTCCGTTTTAAATCGTGCTTTTGTTCATAAGAGAAGAAACAGAGTTTCTCCGGCAAGTGTGTTCCAAAACAGAGTTTGGGAAAAAGGAAAGGAGAGGCTATTGTCGCTTCTTGCTCCCAACCTCCGCTGGGGAGCACACTTGCATTTAAAACTCTGTTTCAAGTTTTGCTCACGTTCATAAGATGAATCTTTTTGAACGCGCGGTAGCATTTCCAGCGAGTAAAAAGATTCCTGCTGAATGACATGTGAGGTGGAGCGCACCGTGCGCTTGAAGTAATAATGATGCACACCACATCGCGGCATACCCAATAACCCAATACCCAAATTCCCTAATATCCCAACATGAACCTACCCACCTCCATCTCCGCCGTGCTCTTCGACGTGGGCCAAACCATTCTTTCGCCGGATTATGTTTTTATGAAAAACCTGCTGGCGGAATATAACGTGACCACGGATTTCGATGCGCTCGGCAAAGGCGCGGCCTTGGGCCGGGAAAAATTTTTGCGCGGCAAGCAAGGCGATCGGTGGAAAGAGTTTTTCACGTATTGGCTGCAATATGTCGGCGCGAGCGCGCCGAATATTCCCGCTCTGCTCAAGCTGATTCACGAGCAGCATCATCGCGTGCATTTGTGGAATTATGTGGAGCCGACCGCAGCCGAGACGTTTGCTTGGTTGCGCGCGCACAACTATCGCATGGGCATCATCTCCAACGCCGACGGGAAAGTGGAGCGCATGCTGAAACACTTGGGGCTTGACCATTTTTTCGAATGCATCATCGACTCGCAAATTGTCGGCGTGGAAAAGCCGGACCCCGCGATCTTTCATCTCGCATTAGAAAAAATGCAACTCGCGCCGCAAGCTTGCCTCTATGTCGGCGACAATTACGACCGCGATGTGATTGGCGCGCGCCGCGCCGAGTTGACGCCCGTTTTGATTGATCCGTATGAAGTCGTGCCCGAGCAAGACGTGCTGCGCATCAAATTGCTAGCCGAGCTTGCCACGTTGTGTTGAGCGCAACGTTTTGTTCCGCAACGGAACGTTTTGTGCCATCCGCTTTCGCCACTCTCTTGGCGCATCAAGCCCCGCGAAAACCGCTCTCCCATTTGTAGCACCCCGATTTTGCATTAATATCTTTATAGTTTGATCGTTGCAAAGAAGGCAAAGACTTTTCCATCGAGTGACGACGAAAAGCCTTTCTTCGGCGACACTCGGTGATTGCGGTGAATTTCGGCGGATGAGCTTTTCTTGTTTGGTTCCGGCTCGTCCGGGTTATGGATAATCGGGGTTTGACATTTTTTATGTGCAAAATTAAGCAAGCAAGCAAGCTCAAGCTTGTAAGCGCCGTGCCATTTTTGTCAACGCCGCGTTGTCGCGTGAGCGCCGGCAAGATCGCTCCAGCGTTAGATTTTCTGCGTTTCCTTCGCGCCGCGAGTTCACACTTCCCTGGTATAAAAGTTGACTCTACTTTTTCCCGAGCAGAGTAATGGGCGATCAGGAGTGATGGCTCGCGCTGCGTTTGCGCCGCTCGTTGTGTTAGGATGAGATGCAACGACGGCATTTTTTCATCAAAGTTTGTGAAATGTTGTACGAGCAGGAGGATTTAACCATGTTGCAAGTCAGTATACCTCTCGCCGCCGCTGCTTCGGAAACGGTCAATTCAAAGTTGCTTCCCACTGCGGGCGTCAGCCTGGAATTTAAGGAAGGCGAACGTCGCGTCCACATCACCCTCAAAGGCGTGATCTGCGGCGCCAGCGTGGATTCCTTGTTGGAGTTCTTGCGCAATGCCTCGACCTTTGTCGGCAGTAAATGGTCGCTGCAAATGAGCGATCTGGTGGTGCTCAGCGGACGCGGGATGAAAGCGTTGGCGCGTTTTGCCAAACATCAGCGGCGGCGCGGTTATGTGGTGCGAGTGGCGGGCATCAATCAAAACCTCTACGCCATGATGAAAGAGATGCGGCTCACGCATGGGTTTGCCTGGGCCGATTAAAAATTGCGCTTGCAACTCTTCCCCACGGCTGTTTAATTGAGCGCAAAAACTTTGCGCGCATGAAGATCTCCCCACAACACCTCTCGACATTTGATCAACAATTGCTCGCCTCGGCGGCGCTCACGGATTTGAGCGAGGCGCGCGTGCAGTGGTTTCTGCAACAACGCGAAGCGAAGCGCGGCGTGCGCATGCCCGCATTAAATTTTCCCGAAGTTTTGGCGACATTAGGCGCGGCGCGCGAGCATGAAGGCCAGTTGTTGCCCACGTGTGGCGGCATGCTCTTCTTTGGCCGCGATCCGCAGGCGTGGTTGCCGCACAGTCAAATTCGCGTGGCGCGCTTTCAAGGCACGACCACGACGCATTTCGTGGATCGCGCCGACCTCAACGGCACGTTGCCGGAGATGATCGAGGCCGCGGAACAGTTTGTCCGGCGCAACACCCGCACGGCCGCGAAAGTTGTGGGCTTCCGCCGCCGCGAAGTGGCAGAGTATCCCTTCGAAGCGATTCGCGAGGCGATTTGCAATGCAGTCTGCCATCGCGATTACCAACTCGCCGGCGCGGAGATTCGCATTATGATTTTCTCCGATCGCCTCGAGATCAACAGTCCGGGCGGTTTGCCGCTCGGCGTGAATCTCGCGAATCTCGCGCGCACGCACGTGTTGCGCAATCCCGTGCTCGCGAATTTTCTCTATGCTAGTTTTTATATCGAGAAGTGGGGCACGGGCATCGCGCGCATGAAGAGTTTGATGAGCGAGCACGGCCTCGCCGAACCCAAGTTTGAAGACTTGGGAGATTTTTTTGCCGTGACCTTTTACGGCCCCGGCGACCGCATTCTCGAACTTGTGCCAGAAGCCGGCGTCACCGATCTCCAAGCCATGGGCTTGAACGAACGCCAAGCCGCGGCATTGAGCAAAATGATCAACCACGGCGAAGCGTTCACGAACATGTCTTATCGCGAGTTGTTCCACGTCTCCAAGAACACCGCGACGCGCGACTTGCAAGCTTTGCTCGCAACGGATTGGGTGAAAACCACGGGCGTGGGGAAGGGGACAAGCTATGGAGCGAAATGATG
>CAYNDW010000115.1:0-12509 GCA_964395375.1 uncultured Cytophagia bacterium | reverse complement strand
TTGAATTTTAAGTATAAGCTCGTGAGCGCCTGTTTTTCTTTAAAGCCTAAGCTTGCCTTTTTGCAAAGGTGCGTGCGTTACATCTCCACGGTTTCGTGGTGCGACCAATTGCCGTAGTCGCTGCGCGGCTCCAAGCGGAGTTTGAGGAGCACGGCGGTCGTCATTTGATAGGCCGCATAGTAAGCGCGGCTTGCGGCTTCCACAGGTTTATCGTTGTCCAATAAAACTTGCGCCGCGGTCAGCGAGCTTTGGGATTTGTTGCGCCACTGCGTCCATGGTAGCATTGCAACCCCTTGCAAAAAAAATCACGCGTTTTGCTGCTGTGAAGCTTAACGAATCGCCGCCCAAAAAACAACGCGAAATTTTGTGGAAGCGCGCACGGAGGAGCTCAACTTCCATCTTGCTTGGCAGGCGCGCCCGGTCTACATTGCTGCGCAGCAGAGTGAAAATTCCTACTCCACTCACCTCGAACGAAACCCAGAGCCTATGACCCAACCTCTCAACAGCATCGCCGTGATCGGCGGCGGCACGATGGGGCGCGGTATTGCGTACGCCTCGTGTCTCGCCGGCTATCAAACCAAACTCTATGACGTGAGCAACGAAGTTTTGCAGCAAGCGAGTGCATATCTCCTTGCCAATTTTCAGAAGGCGACGGCGAAAGGCCTCGTCACTGAAGAGCACGCGGCGAAAAGTTTTTCGCGCTTGCAGACCACGGCCGAGCTGCAAACCGCGGCGGCGAATGCCGACTTCGTGATCGAGGCCATTCCCGAAAAGATCGAAATGAAGATCGACTTGTTCTTGCAGCTCGACAAGCTCGCGCCAAGCCACACCATCTTCGCCTCGAACACCTCTTCGCTTTCAGTCACGGAGATGGCCGGCGCAACGCAACGCGCAAGTCAAGTGGTGGGCATGCACTTCTTCAATCCCGTGCCGCTGATGAAGCTCGTGGAAATCATTCGCGGCTTGGAAACTTCCGAGGCCACGATTGAATTCACGCAGCGCGTGGCGAGCGCGATGCAAAAAGAAACCGTATTGATCAACGAATCGCCGGGCTTTATCACCACGCGCATCAATGCGATGATCGGCAACGAGGCGTTTTACATGCTGCAAGAAGGCGTGGCGAACGCCGCGGAGATTGACAAAGCGCTCAAGCTCGGCTTAAATCATCCCATGGGCCCGTTCGAGTTGGTCGATCTCGTGGGGCTCGACACGCGTCTCAACATTCTCAGTTTTCTCCATCAAACCCTCGGCGAAAAATTCCGGCCTTGCCCGCTGCTGGTGAAATATGTGAAAGCCGGGAGGTTGGGAAGGAAGGTGGGGAAGGGGGTTTATGAATATGGCGAGGCGAAAAAGCCCTGAGCTTCCTCCAACCCGCTCTTGGTTGCATGGGATCTCAAACGCAGAATAAATCTTTGATATTCTCTTTGGTCGAAATAGTTGCGTGGCAAGATCATTTCAAATGATTCTGCCGGCAACACGAGCGGCGGCATTTATTACTCCGAGCGAAATATAAGTTACACTTTCCTTCCTCGCATGTCATTCAGGACGAATCTTTTTACTCGCTAGAGATACTGCCGAGGGCTTAAAGAAGTTCTTTCTGAATGACGGCAATAGAGGTTCGAAGTGTAACCTATTTTGTGCTCGGAGTAGTAAAAGGCGAGATTACCTCCCCGCCTCTTTTATAAAATCCCCCGTCGTCGCTTCTTTCCGTGCGGTTTTCCTTTCATCCCTTCCGCAAAACGCCCTGCTTGCCTATAAAAGTATATGGGAAAATTGGAGCCTTTCTTGCGCGTTGCTTGGAGCACGTAACTGCAAACGCCGTGTCATTTTTCGGCTGCGGGCTTGCGCTGAACTATTCTGCGAAAACGTATATGTCTTCTTCACCTCAAACTCTCGAGACCTCGGGCGCCAAATACGCTTTGATTGTCGGCATTGATCGTTTTCGCGATTCCAACATTCCCGCCTTGCGCTATGCCAAAAACGACGCGGCGGCGGTGCGTGACTTTTTGATTCATCCCGATCTCGGAAAATTTTCCCGCGAGAACGTTCACGTGTTGTTGGATGAGGAGGCGACGCTGGGCGATATTCGTTCCCAATTCGTCTATTGGCTCGGCGCAAAAGTGCAGGAAGAAGATCATGTGTGGGTTTATTTCGCGGGCTACGGCGCGACTTTGCCGCAGCCCGGCCGCGCGGAAATGAACTATCTGGTTGCGCATGACACAAGCGCGGAAGAACTCGCGCAGAGCGGAATATCGTTGGAGCAGTTGGGCGAATGGTTGGGGTTAATTTCCGCGCGCCGCGTGGTGCTGATTTTTGATTGCGGTTTTAGCGGCGCCGGCCGGGGCCGCACTTTGGCAATCAGCAAAAGCCGCGTGGCTCCGGAATATCCTTGCTTCGCGACGCTCACGCAAGACCGCCGGCGCATCGCGCTGCTCGCCGCAAGCGCCAATGAAAATGCCTGTGAAGATGACGAGGCCGAACTGGGTTTGTTCACGCGCATTCTTTTGCAACGCTTGCGCGCGACCTTGCTCGCCAATTACGGCCCGGAATTGACCTGGGCCGCGTTGCAGCAATATCTCACCGCGGAAGTTTCGCGGCAAGCCGATTTGCGCGGCGGCGCACAAACACCGTTGGCGCTCGGCGGCCTGCCGGGCAACCTTACGATCTTTGGCGAAGCCCAACGTCCGCGCACGAGTATTACGGAGCTTGCGCAAGCCGCTCCGGCGGAACAGGTGCAGTTTCTCTTACGCGAAGCGCAACAAGAAATCTATGCCGACAACCTCACGCACGCACGCGAGTTGTTGCTTGAGATTCTCGCGCTCGACGCGACGAATCGGCGCGCGCGCAACGGCTTGCGTAAGCTTGAGGAAGTTTTGCTAAAGGGGGATCGTGAAACGCAAATCAAGCATGCGTTCGCGGAGGCGCAGCGGTTTTGGGACGAGCGCAATTACGAGGAAGCAACGCGTTGGTATGGCAAGGTGCTCGAACTCGATCCCACCAGCGAGTCCGCGCGCGTTGGCGTTGAAACGAGCCAAGCGATGTTGCACCGGCAAGAAGAACATACGCCGAATGGCCTGACGCCGGGCATGCGCGCCACCGCGGAAAAAACGATTCACGCGCCGAAATTAAATCCATATGGCGAGTTTATTTGGCCGTATATCGGCTGGTGGGCATTGGTGGGCGCGGTGTGGGGATTGTTCGGTGCGCCAAATGAAGGGGCGAGTAACGCCGCAATTTTTGTCACGGTGATGGAATATGGAATCATCGGCGGACTGATCGGCTTGGTGCATGCTTCCGCGGTTTATTTCTATAAGCTCACGCACGTGCGAATGAAAGTGAAGAAGGCGAGGCGCGCGTGATTGGTAGCGCAGGCTTCCTGCCCAATGCCGTTGGTTTTTTAAAAAGTCAAAATGATTTCCGGCAAAATCATTCAACAGCTTTGAGCCTCAGAATCTTTTTGGCTCTTTTTCTGTTTTGGCTCCTTGCCTTATTTATACCACTCCTGCTTCGGCTGATACGACGTGCTTAACTTACTCCGGCGTTGATGTCGCTCCAGTGCCAGCCGAATTAACTCATCCAACAAAGCCGAATAACCCAAACCGCTCGCTTCCCATAATTTGGGATACATACTGATTTGCGTGAACCCGGGAATGGTGTTAATCTCATTCAGATAAAACTCATGCGCTTCGCGCTCAACGAGGAAATCCACGCGCGCCAAGCCTTCGCATTCGCACGCCATAAAACCAAGCAGCGCGGTTTCGCGAATTTTTTCCGCTACGGTGTCGGGCAAATTTGCCGGAAGGTATAACGCCGAAGCGCCGTCCACATACTTCGCGTTGTAATCATAAAACTCGTTCGACGGCACCACCTCGCCGCATACCGAAGCGCGCGGGCGAAAATTGCCGAGCACGCTCACCTCAATCTCGCGCGGCCGCGAGACCGCGGCTTCAATTATAATTTTCTGATCATACCGCGCCGCGTCTTCAATCGCCGCCACCAACTCTTCGCGATTGTGCGCCTTCGCAATGCCCACGCTCGAGCCCATATTGGCGGGCTTCACAAACGCCGGCAAGCCCAACGTATCTTCGATGGCTTCCAACATTTGTAGCTGCGGTATGCCGTGCAATTGTTGCGGCTGCAAACTCTGCGGCAAAAAATCCTGTTGCGGATTTTGCCAATCGGGATAACGCAGCCAGAGATAATCCACCACGGGAATACCGGCCTGGCGGCACAGCGCCTTTTGCACGACCTTATCCATACATACCGCGGAGCCTAACACCCCGCTGCCCACATACGGCAAATTCGCCAATTCCAACAAACCTTGCACCGTGCCGTCTTCACCGAACGGCCCGTGCAATACCGGAATGACCACATCGATTTTTTCTTCGAGCAAATCTCTTGCTGTAACTCCGGCTTCTTGCGGAGAGCGGGTCACCAGTCTTTGCTCGTTCGGATCGGGCGAGATGATGGCGAGCGATTGCCGCGCATCCGCACCGCTTTTCAACAAATGCAGGGCTTGCGCGCCGCCAATCCAGCGGCCGGTTTTGGTGATGCCCACGGCCACGACTTCGTATTTGTTTTGATCCAACGCGTTCATCACCGAGCTCGCCGAGACCAAAGAGACCTCGTGCTCGCCCGAACGCCCGCCGAAGATCACGCACACGCGAATTTTTTTCATATGATTTTCTGCTCGCAGATGAGAGGCTGATGCCGGATTTTTTTTAAACGCGCAGCAATATAAAACTTCATAGCTGAATAGCAATCCCGAACTTTTGCTTGAAATTCGGGGCGGGAATCTTTACTATGAAAAAATCATATGCGTAGAATCGCACTCCCAGCTTCCCCTTTGAAATGTCATTCAGCAGGAATCTTTTTACGAACTGGAGATACTGCCCGGCGCTTAAAAAGATTCCTGCTGAATGACACCGTAACGAGGGCGTGAGGTATAGCTTATTCTGCGCTCCACGTTTCAACCCTTTTCTGAGCCAACTCGCGCATGAATCTTCAATGGCAGTTTATCGAAACGGCGCCGCAAGCCGCGGTGCAACATTTGGCGCACGAAGCCAACGTGCCGCCCATCATTGCGCGCGTTATGCTCAATCGCGGCATTGATTCCAAAAACGCCGCGCTCGCGTTCTTTCGCACGGAACTGGAGCGGCTGCACGATCCGTTTCTCATGGCGGATATGAAAGTCGCGGTCAAGCGCTTGAACCTCGCGCTGCAGCGCAACGAGAAAATGCTGATCTATGGCGATTACGACGTGGACGGCATCACCGGCACGGCGCTGCTCAAACTCGCATTTCGCCATCTCGGCTTCGATGTGCCGCACCATATCCCCGACCGCTTGCGCGACGGCTATGGCATCACGCGCCGCGGCATCGATCTCGCCAACGCCCAGGGCGCCACGCTCATCGTCTCCGTGGATTGCGGCGTATCGGCCAACGATGAGATTGCGTACGCGCGCGCGCAGGGCCTCGACTTCATCGTGTGCGATCATCATCAACCCGGGGCGCAGCTTCCTCCCGCAGTCGCATTGCTCAATCCCAAACGCAGCGATTGTCCTTATCCCTTCAAAGAACTCGCCGGTGTGGGCGTGGCTTTCAAGCTGATGCACGCGCTCTTTCTTCATGTCGAAGGCAATCTTGAAGAGCTTTATCGCCATCTCGATTTAGTCGCCGTGGGCAGCACCGCGGACATTGTGCCGTTGGTGGATGAGAATCGCGTATTTGTCAAAGCCGGTTTGGAACGCATCAATCAAACCGACAGCGTCGGTTTGCGCGCGCTCTTGCAAGTGTGCAGCCTCGCGCTCGGCACCATCAACACCGGCAATATCGTTTTCATTCTCGCGCCGCGCATCAACGCCGTGGGCCGCATGGGCGACGCCAATCGCGCTGTGACGTTATTAACCACGAACGATGCGACGCAGGCCATGGAAATCGCGCGCGTGCTCGAAACGGAAAATCGCGAGCGCCGCAGCGTGGACGACGAAACCTACCGCGAAGCATTGCAGATGATCGAAACGCAATGCGATCCGAGTCGCGATCTTATTTTTGTTTTGGAAAAAGAAGCGTGGCACACGGGCGTCATCGGCATCGTGGCTTCGCGCGTGGTGGAAAAATTTTATCGGCCCACGATCATGATCTCCACCCAAAACGGCATGGGCAAAGGTTCGGCGCGCAGCATTCCCGGTTTCGATCTTTATAAAGCGCTGCAAGAATGCGAGGCGCACTTGACGGCGTTCGGCGGCCACAAATACGCCGCGGGCATGAGCCTCAAAACCGAGCACGTCGCCGCCTTGCGCGAACAATTGCAAAGCGTCTCTGCGCGTATGCTCACGCCGGAATTGCTCACGCCGCGCTTGCTGCTCGACGGCGAGATTCGGTTAAGCGAAATTGATCAGCGGTTCATGAAATTCCTCAACGCGCTCGCGCCGTATGGCCCGCAGAACATGCGTCCGGCATTCGTCTCGCGCGGCTTGCGCGTGGTCGGCACGCCGCAAATCGTCGGCAACAATCATCTCCGTTTCAACGTGACGCAAGACGACCGCCGCCTCGATTGCATCGGCTTCAATCTCGGCGATCTCCGCCCGCGTCTCATCAATGGCGGCGACAATGTGGATCTAGCTTATTTGGTGGAAGAGAACACGTGGCAGGGGCGGACGACGATTCAGTTGCGGGTGAAGGATATTCGGTGAGGTGAGAAGCATTTTAAATTTTGAATTGAAAATTTGAAATTGAAAATTGGTTACACTCACAATGAGCACGAGCGAAAGCGAGGCACAATATGCAAATCTCAACGTTCGAAGGCACCGTGGATAATGGCGTCATCAAGCTGCTGCACAATCTCCATCTGCCCGATAAAACCAAAGTCTACGTGATCGTGCCTGATTTGGAGCCCAAAGCAGTCAGTTACATTTACAGCCCACGCTTGAAACACCCCGAACAAATCGTGGACTTTCAGAAAGAGATGATTGAGATTACCTCCGATGCCCAGTTATGACACGACATACTTCAAGTTGCCGGCGCCGTTGGCAAGAGTAACGTTACGACACCCCGACAGCGGGACTCTTGTTTCCGACATTCCCATGTTGCTTGACTATGGTTCCGACGCCACGTTGGTTCCATTAGCTTCCGTGCAACAGCTCGGCGTTCCAATTGTTGCGTTAGACACAAGCTACGAGTTGAGAGCCTTTGACGGCAGTACGAGCTTTGCTCCGTCCGCTAACTTGCATTTGCTTTGTCTCAGCCGCATCTTTCGTGGCAGGTATTTGTTGATCGATCAAGAGTGGGGCATTCTCGGACGAGACATTCTTAACCTTTTAACGCTTTTAATGGATGGGCCGCGGCTTACGTGGAGTGATCAACGCCCCGTCATTAAGAACTGATGTGGCAGTTTTATGATTTTGAAAGACCACGAATTGCAAGTGACGCTTGAGCGCATCGCCCGCTTTCAAAGACAAGTGGCCGAGTTGCGCCGCAAGGAAACGAATCCGGCGAACTATCGGCTTGCGGCTTCCGGTTATCTCGCTGAGATCGACTGCATGAATCTCGAAGCACGCGAGTATTTGCTTTGTCATCCGCAGGAGATCGCAGAAACCGCGGAGCTGGTATGATGAGCAAGAAACCAAAGCTGCGACATACGAGCCGCAAGCTCCCGAATCAAGTCGAAATCATCGATCTTCCGCCGCTTGATCCCAACCGGACGTATCGCATTTACAGCCCGCGTTTGAAGCATCCGATGCAAGCCAAGGACTTTTACAAAGTAATGGTCGAAGAATCAGTGCATGGCTCTTTTCGAAATCTGCCTGATTGAGCGCGGGCTTCGTGATAATTGCACCTATATGAATGAGAACTCCCACACCAGCAAAACGCTTTTCGTGGGAGTTCCAGTTTCGTGGGAGACAGTTTTCTTTGCGACGCGCGAACCTTTACATGTTCATTTGATAAAACTTCCCTCGCTCTGTCATTCTGAAAGAACCTTGCCACGCGCTTGCTAGAGACGTCAAAACGGGAGTTGATGCCAGTGCTCAAAAAGATTCCTTCTGAATGACAGGCTAAAAAAGAGGGAGCCATCGTATACAAACCGGAGCCTGAATGAACCTCTTCCCTTCCCAGCTTCAAACCAAATCCGAAGAATTTCGCAAACGCCATAGCCACAGTCTCCGCCTTTTAACCGAACTCAATCTCCGCGCGAAACAAGTGCGCGAGGCTTCGCCTGCTGCAGTTGCGAAATTGCAGAAGCGCGGCAAATTTCCCGCGCGCGAAAAAATCCGGCGCGTGCTTGATGCCGATTGCAAGCCGCTTGAGATTGGTTTGTTCGCGGCGTGGGAAATGTATCAAGACATTCCCGGCGGCTATCCTTCCGCGGGCACGATTGTGCAAATCGGTCGCGTTTCCGGCAAGCTCGCCGTCATCGTCGCGAATGATCCGCTGGTGAAAAGTGGCGCGTGGGTCGAGATCACCTGCAAAAAAAATCTCCGCGCGCAAGAGATTGCAATAGAGAATCGCTTGCCCATCATTTACATGGTCGATTCCGCGGGCGTGAATCTCGAACGCCAGGCGGAAATTTTTCCCGACCGCGACCACTTTGGCCGCATCTTCCGCAACAACGCGAAGATGGCGGCGATGGGCATTCCGCAAATCTCCGTCGTGTTCGGTTTCTGCGTGGCGGGCGGCGCGTATTTGCCCGGCATGTCGAGCGAGCTCGCGATGATCACCGAGCATTCGAGCATGTATCTCGCCGGTCCGTTTTTGGTGAAGGCCGCGGTCGGCCAAGAAGTGGATTCGGAAACGCTCGGAGGGGCGACCATGCACAACGCCATCTCCGGAGTTGCCGATTATCGTTTCGATAAAGAAGAGCAAGCCTTCGAATTTATCCGCGAACAAATGGCTTTGCTTAATCAACCGCAGCCGCAGCTCTTTCAGCGCGCGGCGAGCGAAGAGCCAAAGTACGATGCCGAAGAGCTGCTCGGCATTTTGCCGGACAACAATTCGGGCACGTATGATATGCGCGAGATCATTGCGCGTTTGGTTGATGGCAGCCGCATCGAAGAATACAAACCGCAATATGGCAAAACGATTGTGACCGCGTTCGCGCGTTTGGGCGGATACTCCGTCGGCATTGTGGCGAATCAAGGCCTGGCCGTAAAGCGTGAGATGCCGCCGGATCATTTGGGCCGGCCGCAGCCGCCGCAAGTGCAAATGGGCAACGTGATCTATTCCGACTCCGCGAACAAAGCTTCGCACTTCATCATGCTGTGCAACGAGCGCCGCATTCCGCTTGTGTTCATGCACGATGTCACGGGCTTCATGGTCGGCAAGCAGGCGGAGACCGGCGGCATCATTCAAGACGGCGCGCAGTTCGTGAATGTGCAGGCCAACTCCATCGTGCCGAAATTCACGGTCGTGATTCGCAACAGTTTCGGCGCGGGCAATTACGCAATGTGCGGCAAGGCCTATGACCCGCGCTTGATTTTTGCGTGGCCGACGGCTAAATTGGCGGTGATGGACGGCGGCATCGCCGCGGACACGGTGCTGCTCACAAAGAAAGAGCTTTCCGAAAAAGAGCGCGCGGAGTTTCGCAAGAAGCTCGTTGACAAGTATAATGCAGAGGCCTCGCCCTATTTCATTTCCGCGCGTTTGATGGTCGACGGCATTCTCGACCCGCGCGAAACGAGGAACACTCTGATCACGGGTTTGGAAATGGCCGCGCACAACGCGGAGTTGGGGGAGTTCAAGACGGGCGTGTTGAGAATGTAGTTCGACTGCGTGTAGTTGATTCAACAAGACTGCAAACTGGGAGTCGAGGAATGTCTCTTAAAATATCTCGTTTCGAGTGGGATGAATATAACACAGATCATCTTGCGGAGAGGCACCCCGAATTTGATTTGGATTTTCTCGAAGAAGTGGTGAATCAGGCAAAATCGTATCTCATTCTCGGACATGATCGATTTGGCCGCAGAATTTATGGAGCCCGACAAGGGCGCATCATCGTTCTCTTCAACATAAAAAGAGGAAAAATCGCACGAATCTTTTCCGTCAGAGAGGTTTAGCCATGTCTGTCAAACTTAAAGCCAAAGCTAAAGCGCCTGCATTGAAAGTGCGCGATGAACTCGAGGTTCAGTGGCCCGATTTTGATTCGCCGGAAGCAATGCATCAGTGGCTCGATTCGCTTCCCCGCGAGGAGGCGGAGGTCGATTCGCGTCTCAAACAACGAATCTCGGTTAAACTCAATCTCCACCGGCTCATGGTCGAAGGCTTCGAGTTTTTGGCAAAGAAGCAAGGTCTCAAAAGCGGTGAGAAGTTAATGTACGTGGTATTGAGCCAATACCTGAGCGCGAATTTGCCCGAGGATTTTTAATGGAAGCCTCGAAAGTCAGCGAAAAAGTAAAAAATTATTTGATCGACCATGTCGGCAACATGCTGATGCCAGGCGCGCCGTTTTTTGATGAAGTCTCAAAAGAATGGAAGGTCTCCGCGCTGTGCAGAACCGAACGCGGCATCTTCGTCGTCGGGGAGTTTTGCCTCGACGAAGATTTGAACTTCCTTGTCATTCCGGCAAAGAAACAGATGCTGAAGATTTTGGAAAAGACGATGCGGCGCGTGCCGGCTTTGGTTTATGCCGACCCTTCCGAGTTGCGTCGAAAGGGCGTTCGCGCGGTGACGATCTAGCGGATCGTTTTTCCTCAACACAAAGAAGCGATATGCCTTCAATGAGAAAACCTAGGAAACGCCGCATGCCTTCGAAGAAGGCTCTCAAGCCCGTTCCTGGTTTCAAAAGCCTCGAGGAGGAAGCGCGCTTCTGGGGTACACACGACACGACCGAATACGATTTGGAAGATTCGGACGAGCCGCTTGAGGTTGGTGGCGCGCTCTTGGCCCGTGTTGAGAAGAGGCGCGCCGAGCGTCTCGCCGCGCTGTTGCGCTTGGAGCCAAAACGTTTGCGCGCGACGCAACGCCTCGCTCGGCGCAAAGGCGTCACTTCCGAGGTTTTAATCAAAACTTGGATCGACGAAGGACTGCGGCGCGAGGCGGTGCGTGTTTGAAATCCGAGATAAAAAGATCGCCATGAAGCTACCCAATCATGAAAAGGCGGTTATTCCACAAAGAAAGATCATCGGCTATCTGCTTTCGAACTCGCATGCGACGGCCGCAGCAAAGCCAAGTTCTTTTCGTAATTCGGATTTTCGGGCGAGGCGTGGGAAGAGCTCGCAAAAGCATTGCGACAGCACGCGGCCGATCATGAAATTGCGAAAGAAGAGAGCTCACCTTTTGGAATGCGATACGTCATCGAAGGCCCGATGTCAACGCCCAGCGGCAGAACGCCATTGCTGCGCTCGGTTTGGTTTATTGCAAACAACGAAACCATTCCACAGTTTGCAACTGCATACCCTATGAAACGGAGAGCAATATGATAACAGAACTGGATACTGTGGTGCTCCGCAACGATCTGCCCGAACACGGGCTGCGCGCGGGCGACGTTGGAACGGTTATGCTCGTACATCGTGGCGGTGAAGGTTTCGAAGTCGAATTCGTGGCGCTCGACGGCGAGACCGTAGCCGTGGCTTCACTTTTTTCCTCGCAAGTTCGGCCAATTGAGCGGCAAGAAATCACTCACGCTCGCAAAGTGGAAGGCGCCTTTGCATTTGGACCGGCTTGATTTCATCATCAACTAATCACAACGAACTGACATGAACGCAACCACTCCTCTACTCATTGCCAACGGCCAGGGCTTTGGGGGCGATTCGATTCTTGGGGTGGTGCGGCTCGTGCGCGAAGGGCCGCTGCACTATCTCACGCTCGATTACCTCGCCGAGGTGACGATGAGCATTCGAAAAAAACTTTAGGAGCAATATCATGCGCCATCTTACGCGAATAACTCTCAACCCCAACGCGATGGGCGGCAAGCCCTGCATTCGCGGCATGCGCGTCACGGTTGGAATGGTTGTGGGGGTGGTTGCAACAGGATACACCACAGCCGAAATACTGAAAGCGTATCCGTATTTAGAAGCGGAAGACATTCGCGAAGCGCTGGCCTATGCTGCTTGGCGGGTTGAAGAAATCGAATTGCCTCTGCTCGCGGCATAATGAGAATGGCAAAACATGATTCCAATTCCTCTTTCACGTTACACCATCAAGCCACACGCCCGGCTTGAGATGAAGCGGCGGCAGATTACGGAACAGTAAATTGCAGCCGTGCTTACGGCTCCGGAGCAGATGGAAGAGATACGCGCAGGAAGAAATGTTTATCAATCACGATTAAGTTTAGACGATCCGTCCCAAATCTATTTGCTTCGGTTTTTTGTTGATGTCGATCGTGATCCGGCAGAGGTGGTAACCGTTTATCGCACGAGCAAAATCAACAAGTATTGGAGCTAACTTATGAAAGTGATTTATGATCGCGAGACCGACACACTCACGGTGATTTTCAAAGATGCGCCCGTGGCGGAGAGCGATGAAGACAAGGACGGCGTGATTTTGGATTATGACGCGCAAGGCCATTTGATCTCG
>CAYNDW010000114.1:0-12525 GCA_964395375.1 uncultured Cytophagia bacterium | reverse complement strand
CCCCTGGCCCCCCTCAAGGGGGGAATTGTTCAATGCATGTCCCCCTTAGCTTGACACCTATGCCCCATCAAGGGGAAGGATAGTCGGGAACTCGGACTTTTCAAATGCCATGGCAGCTTCCTCTATTTTCAAAAAAAATTTCGAGGCCGCGCTTCGCGCGGGAGACTCTTTTTCAGGGGTTCAGTGGGTCAGGGTTTCAGGAGTTCAAAAGATTCATGACTCGCCGGCGCTTACGCGGAAGCCATCGCCGCGGTTCCAACGGTCAGGATCGTTCCCGTTACGCCGAGACCCGCGCAGGCCGTTTGCTTTTGAATAATACGCTCCGCCGCGAACAACTCGCCAATTGCCTTCCGCCGGCCCACTCGGATTTTTCACCACGCCTTTTTTCTTGCACGCAGCATAATACTTTTCATCGTAGAAGTCAAAACACCATTCCCACACATTGCCGGCAAGATCAAAAATGCCCTCGGGCGTTGCGCCCTTCGCATAGCTGCCCACCGCGGTGGGGCGATTAATCATCTTACCATAATTCGCATGCTCCGACGTTGGCTCGTCTTTGCCCCACGGAAACTTTCGTCCTTCTTTTCCCCGCGCCGCAAACTCCCACTCCGCTTCTGTCGGCAAGCGTATCTTTTCACCTTTCACCCCTCGCTCTTCGCCCTTCGCTGTCAACCAATTGCAAAACGCCTCGGCCTCAAACCACGACACTCCGATCACGGGTTGATTGGGGAGATTAAAATTTTCATCACGCCACAGGCGCGGCTCTTCCCAATTTTCTTTTTGCCGATACTGCCAACCTTCTGCGCTCCACCATTTTTGTTCATGATAACCGCCCGCGTTCATGAACTCCGCAAACTGCGCGTTGGTGATGGGATACTTGCTGATCTTGAACGGCGAGACTTCGACTTCGTGCGGCGGCTTCTCGTCATCTGCACCATCTTTACTGCCCATCGTAAATTTTCCGCCCTCCAATTCCACCCAAACCGGCGGCAAGGTGCATACGCCCTCGCGCGGGTCGCCGAGCTTGCCGAGCACAAAGCCAGCATCAGCGCACTCGCGAGCAGACAAAAGGCTTTTTTCGAGAATCGTCACTAAGCGTGCATGCAAGCGGTTCAGAAACTCCACACCGCCCTTAGGCAAATTATCTAGCGCTATGCGAGTCGCGCCGACTTCCAACACAAAAATTGCGGACCACAGCACCCCGCGCCAGATTTCTTCATCAACGAGCTGCGGCGCTTGCGGTGGACAGAGCGTGTATGCAGCATCAATGACTGGGAGATCATTCCCATGGTTGTACAACAATTCTTCCATACCAAGTTGCGCCGTGAACCGCCAATAATCGCCCTCCGGCAACAGCTTTAACAATTCGCGGCCAAAGTTACGAACACCTGTGGCGAGATGGCAGCCTGCGAAATACTCTTGAAACATACGGTGCGGAAAGGCATAGACACTATCGTTCATGCCGCCGCGACCGATCAACAAACCAGCGGTAATATCCACGAAGTCGAGAAACTCTTTAGCTGTCTCGAGCGGGTTAGGAAGACTCGAGAAATGCCGCATAAGAATACTGACAGCCTCCGCTTGGGGAATATCCACGGCTCCCTGGCCTTGCCCTGCTTTCTGTGCCGAATAACCCAACTCGCAAAGTGCCCTATAAATTTTTACATCTCTTTCAAAATCGATTCTGTCGAACAACGAAATTTTTCCGGTTTTGTGCTCATTCCAGCGTTTTAGCAAGAGCGTACTAGCAATCCTGTATAGCTTCACGCGTTGGCGTGGCAGTTCCGCGCTGTGGGTGTGTACATTAGCCAAAGTAGTGAGCAGCAACGGATTGCGCACCATGTCTTGCGGCAGGTGCTCAACGGCATGTTTCAAATCTTCTTTTTTAGCCGCTGCCTGATTCGAGCTAAATTTTCCAGTCTGCGCTAGCGAATCATACCAATATCCAATGAAGGCAGGTATTTGTGCGTCATCAAGCGGCGCAATCGTAACGGTTTTGAACGCTTGCAGGATTGCTGCGCCTTCATAAGAGCGCAGCCGACAGGTAACAAGATAGCGGTTACCGGCGTTGGCAACGCAAAAACTTTCCACGGCCAAACGCACGGGCAGTCGCAGGGTATATGGCACTTCATCCAAACCATCAAACACGATCAAGCAGCGACCATCTGCAATCGCGGCACGTAAAGCTTCGGCAAAATCCTCGCTGTCGTAATCGACGAGATGCTCGGCGATGTGCTCATGGATCACGCTGCTGAACTCGCGCCGTCGTGCTTCGCTGCTTAGGTTGAGAAAACTTTTCGAGTCCTTCTGTTCAAGCGTGATCGCCAACTCGCGCAAAAGCACGCGCACGGGCAGCAGCGGGCCGTGCGGCCAATTCTCCGGTAGTACGTTCTCGGGATGCAGATTATTATCGGCTAACATGAATATGAGATGATCTAGAAAAGATGTTTTGCCGGAGCCGGGATCGCCAAGGATCACCAGCGCTTCGTTGCGAGCAGCAGCTTCCAGCACTGACAGCGGCCGCACTACTTCTCGTCTGTGGTGAGCCATTTCTAACGGTTCTCGTGTTACCGAATCGCCGATTTGACCCAAGAACTCGGTGGTATTGAGACCGATGTAAACGCTGTCGAGTGTGATGCGCGTATTGGTATGAGAATCGCTCTCTTCGGCTATCGCCGCGATTGGCGTCAGATTGCAATAAATTTGTAATTTTTGCAGGTATCGCCTTCGTAAAACATCAACATCGCGATCAAAATTTTGTCGTAGCTTTTTTTCTAACTCTGGATTTCTCGCCAAGTCTTCACGCACAAAGCGACGTATCAACAAATGCAATATATAACACTCTTCAAGAGCCTTTTGCTCTGCCATCACTGCCACTTTGTTGACCAAACTAAATGTACACAATCGATCAAGAACAGTATCAAGTACACGTCGTGCCAATCTTGTCACTATCGATAATTTTTCAAAAGTCGTGGGCTCATCAAACAGAGATAGCGCAGAAAGGGCTATCAACTCATTATCATCCATGTTTTTTCGTGCTTCCTGATAAATAAACATGTATAAATCGCTCTCATCACTGCCACTTTTCAGAAGTTCAAACGCACGATCTAAAGATAGGCCTCGTGCTCGAATTAGCCCAATTGTCCATAAGATTCCTAATGGAGATCCACCAGAGTCATCATAAAGCTGCTTCCAACGACTTTCACCTGCTATCTTCAAACGATTCAAATCCTGTGGATGTCTTTTTATTTGACTACTAATGAGCTCTTTTGCTTCTTCCCAGTTTAGTTTTTCCAATCGTATAGTAACGGCACTTTCACCTACGCGATGCCGACTAGTAACTATTGCTTTGCATTCATTTGGCAATTTTCGCAAAAAACGACTAATAGTATTTTGTTCATCTAATGTTAGGGTTTCCAGATTGTCAAAGATAACCAATGCACGCTTTCCACGGAGCAAATCAAGCAAATCTTGTTGTTTTTTTTCTATTGACGGTTGTACGCTAGGCACACGCTGCCCCAACACCCTTAAACATTCACTAAGCAAAGTATCTAATTTCACATCAGTAGACGTTATTCGCTGTATGCCAGAAGGTTCTAATTGTTCTCGCTTTGCAGTTAGAAAAATGAAGATGTCAAAATTTGATTTACCCTGGCAAATATACGCAATTTCAACAGCCAATGCAGTCTTGCCGATCCCACCAATTCCATCGATTACTACACCCCAGCCCCGATCAACTGGACTTAATGCTTCTAAAGCACAATCGATTTCCTCTTTTCGTCCAAAAAACGACCCATGACGAGGGAGAGTGTTCGGGATTGTTGCAGGAACAGGATCTAAGATCGTGTAAGATTCAACTACTTTATCTTTAAAATCACCACCATAATTTAAAATAATATGCGTCAAATCTTGCCGCACGAAATCTTTGAAGTCTTCCGGCGTTTGATAGGTGCGATAAAACCCGGGATGGTTTGCGTTCGGGCCGAATTGCGTGAAGAAGTCATTGATCGGCTGTAATTGCGCCAATTTCGTTTGAAGCTCTACAATGTTCGCTGCTTCCGGCGTTCGCACACAACGATAAAACAAAATACGCGGCGCGCCGTGTTGTTTCCAAAGCTCGTACGCGCGCGTAAACTCCTCGATGCTGCCGGACTCAAATTCCTTTCCGGTGTGCGGATCAATCGCGCCGGTGGGCGAGCCGAAGCGTTGCCAAAGAATGCCGATGAAAAGATCCCATTTATCCGGCGGCAGTTGGTCAAAGGTCACGCCTTGCGGCCGGCCCATGTTGGGCGAGACATGTGTGTCATAGCCGAGGACTTCAAACTGAATGCCCTGCGCATCGGCGACACCGCTGCCGGATTTGTTGAGATCATTCACCACCGCGCGCACGTATTCGCGCTCTTGCGCGACATCGCTGGGCGAGGCGAGGAAGAGGCGGAGCTTGTGGTAGTTTTTAGAATCGGGCATGGGTGACCCTCCAAAAATCGTCCGAACAGTTCGAATTATTTCGGGTTGTCGAGCGCTTCGCCTGCAATGTGCCAGTCGGACTTGGACTCGAAGGGCCGAGCATTATCTGAAAAACCTTTGCGTCCAAGTCCGACTTCGCGCGTTACTTCTTCTTCGGCGCGACGCTCAATATCTTTTTCATCCCCGCTTCATCTACATTCAGCAAACCCACGCCGGGCAAGCGCGGCGTCAACTCCACCCAATTCGGATCGCCGGCAAAAACTTTTTTGAACAGCGGCAACGATTCGTCGAGACGATTGGCGTTGACGAGTGAGGTCGCGGTCCAATAAATCATTTCGAGATTGTCGGGCATCATCTTTTGCGCCGCGCCATATTCGGCGAGCGCTTTGTCCATGTCATTGTGTTCGACGGCAAGGTCGCCGGCATTCATGTGTTGATACGCGCGATGCACATGCACCAATCGCCGCAATTCTTGCAGCGGCTCGGGATGATCCTCGACGCGCAATTCCATCACGCGATCGATCCACGGCCGGCCGGTGTTCGTGCCGCTCACCACGAGAATGGCCGCGGATTGTTTGCCGCGAATATCGCCGCCGACCGATTGCGCGGCATCGAGCGCGGCGAGCATTTTATCCACGAGGTCGCCGTTCGTGTTGCGATAGGCCTCGTTCATCGCGGGCCACACTTTGTCATTCAACATGAGATTGGCTTGCACGGAAAAATTTTCGCCGACAATATGTCCCGCGGCAGGAATGCACTTCTTGCCCGTGTGCGCGGCGACATTGCCTTTCGCATCGATCATTGCAACTTGCCGCACGGCTTCATTCGGATCGGCGGCAATTAAGCCCGCGAGCGCTTGCTGCGCAGTTTTGCCGGCGCGCATTAAATCCAAACCAAGCGGGCCATAACCGGGATCAATAAACGATTGCGTGGCCACTACGCCAACGCCCGCCTCGCCCCAGGTCACAAGCGAGCCGACGGAGAACCAATGCGATTGCACCGCCACGCCCATTTGCCCAGTGGCGGGATCGCGCGCGACGATGGAGTACGTATGCACCGGCGCGGAACGTTCTTGTGCAGAGGTGAGTGTGCAGAAAAAGAAGAAGCAAACGAATGCGACACGTTTGAGCATGAGGTAGTTCTCCTTTTGATAACCGCAGTTGTCGATTCTGCCGCAAAAGGCAGGTTTTATTTTGTCGTTGCTCGAACCAGAATTTCTTTGACTACGGATTGAAAATCGTCAAGGCCGGCATAATACTTCACTTGATTGCGAAAGGAAGTTTGATGAATATCCGTCCCAGTTTGTGCGATTGCATAAACTGGTTTTCCCAACGCTTCCGCCAAGCCTAGCTCGTAGTAGCAACTAGGTCGCGCCAACGATAAATCGGCAAACACAAAAGCTGCGTTGCGCATCATTTCTAGAGTTTCGCCTAAATTGAAAACCGCGTCTGCTTTTTCATAACGCGGCAAGCAAAGCTGAAGTTGAAGCTGAACTGCAACATCGGAGAGGAATTGACTTTTCAAATGAGCCTGCGGATCGGAACTGACCGGCATAATCACATAAACAGAATTCATGAAAACTCTTTTCGGGATTTGCATTCTCATCTTTAGTGCGGAACAACGGCGTTGGAAGGAACGGAAAGCGCGGAATCCAACAGAGCCGCCCGATTAATGATCGCGCTCAATGTCGTGATCAGCAGAATGCCCACAAAAAGCAGCCGGAAGGCTTTGGGAATGAGGTATTCAGTTTTTGAGGACTTCAATGCAAGCAACTTGATGCTATTGACTTCTTCGAGGGCCTCGGCTTGTTTTAGGAGGTCCCATTCTCGTACAAAAGGGGAATACGACACGACCGCATCCAAAGGAGAAGAGCCAAAAGCAAGTTGTGGCGCCATCTGATTTAAGACTTCGAATTTGGCATTGTTGAGTTTTTTGAAGTCCAGAATTTGTCCAATCCAAAGCGAACAAAATAGGGCTGCCATCAAGCACAACATGACGGTCGCGATGATTGCCACAAGCAGAAAATGCGGACGGGACAGTCCCCAATCAATGATTCCGGCAATCGCAACCAACGTTGCCACACAGATCGAATAATTCCACTTATTCGTTTCATGTCTACGATCCGTGACTTTTTCAGTGGACTCGTAGAACAGCTTAAACTCGTCGAATGATAGTCTCTTTTCAGAAGGTGTTGAACTAGCCATGGTCTCGCCTCCGCAGGAAAAGATAAGATTGAAATCTCCTCGTTAAAGATTGCCCTCGCTCGCCAGCTTCCAATAAAACTGGCCGAGAGCCGTGAGGCGACAAGCTTTGGATTTCATCGCGGCTTCATACATGCTATTGGCTCCAATGGGCGCGAGCAAACGCGCATCGCGATACTTGAGCAAGTCATCGAAAATTTGGGCATGCACGATTTTTTTCTTGCGGGAAGTCGGCTCATAGGAAGGATCGAGCTTGAGCTTTGATTTCGCTTCAAGAAAATAGATCGGCAACAAACGCAAGATTTTCAATTTAACCGCAGGCTCGCATTTACGCAAAGGCAGCAAACTGGAGACGTGCGATTTGAACAGCGGGCGCTGATCCCACGCGCCGAGCGCTTGATCGACAAACGCATAAACGCCGGCCACGGTCACATTGCCGATAATGTCTGCGGCGCCGCCCTCCAATGCCTCGCCAATCAAAGCCGTGAAAACGCCGCCGCCGTTTTTTTCCACCGCGGCTTGCGAAGAGCGTGAAGCGCAGAGCACAGACACGCCTTCGCGCAGATGCGCCTGTTCATTTTGCAGCGCGGGGATGATGCCCAACGCGCCGCTGTGGCAACAATCAAGAACAATGACGACCTCATCGCTGGGCGATTGATTCGCCAGGCTCAACACATCCGCCATGGCCACGCCTTCATCATGCTTTTGAGAATCCTGCGTGACCAAGTAGCCGCCAAACTCGTTGACGAGACCGTGCCCCGCGAAAAAGAAGAGCACCACATCGGTTTTGTGCGCGAACTAATCGTGCAAATGTTTTCGCAGTACGGAGCGCGTAAGCCTGCTTTCGCCGGAAACCAATTTTTTGCAGCTAAAATTCGGCGCGCCGCCGTGCTGCTGCGCAAGCAACTTGTGCATGCGATTCGCGTCATTCACGCAGCCTTGCAGCGGCGCGTTGGGATAGTGATCGATGCCGACGATAAGAGCTTTGCGCATAACGCTCCTCCAATTTGTTGAACCCATTTTCGATGCCGCAGCAAATAATACCCAAGCACGCCTCGGAGGCGCCAAGGCCCGCCAAGACGGCGCAGGCTTACAATGAAACGCGCAACACCAGCGCGGACTTCCCTCGCAGTTCATACACGCGCGGCCCGCTGCCCGTGGCTTCGCCATAGAGCATTTCACTGTTGGCAGCGCTCTCCGGCAAGGTGATGCGCGCGGCTTGCGCCGAGCGATTAAACAGACAAAGCAAGCGTTCGCCTTCGCCGCTGCGCTCAAACGCGATCACCTCCGGCGCTCCGGGCAACGCGATAAAACGACATGCGCCGCGCCGCAATGCAATTTGCTCATGGCGTAGCTTCAGCAGCGTTTGATAATGTTGATACAGCGTGTGATCAAAATAAACCGAGTCCGCCGGACGCGGACGGCCCGTGGGATGCGAGCGCTCGGTTTCATAAACCATGTCGGGCCACACCATGGGTTTGCGTTCGTCGGGATCATCCGCGCCCCACATGCCGGCCTCCGCGCCGTAGTAAATCATGGGCGCGCCGAGATAGCACATTTGAAATGCAGCAATGAGCCGCGCGGTTTGCAGCTCCTCCGCGTTGGGCTTGCGTACGCTAAAGCTCGTGTCGCGATCCGCGGAACTCGCGTGATCAATCATGCGATTGGGATTCACCACCATCGAAGCGAGGCGCTCGGTGTCGTGGCTATCCATGAGGTTCATGAGCACGAAATTGTTGTCGCGCGGATAGTCATCATAAATCTGCTGCAGGTGTGCCGCGAACTGTGCGGGCGTGTACGCATTTTGTGTATCCACAAAAAATTTGAGCACGCCGTCGGCAAAGCGATAGTTCATCACCGCGTCGAACATATCGCCCTGCAGCACGGGCGCGGCGTTAAAGATTTTGTTGTTGCGAAAATCTTCCCACCAATATTCGCCGGCGATATAAGCATTCGGATTGACCTCGCGCACCCATTGGCGAAACTGCCGCCAGAAACCTTGCGGCACCATTTCCGAAACATCCAAACGCCAACCATCGACACCGTCGGAAGGATCGCCGTCGTTATTGGGATCCATCCAGCGTTTGACGACCGCATGAAAAAATTGCTTCGGACCCGCGGCCAGATCGTCGCCGACTTCTTTTACCTCCGGCAAATCTTTCACACCATACCAACCTTGATAATCAAACTCATCTTGCGGCGTCGCGGGATCGTCCCAAGTTTTGATGATGAACCAATCCGCATAGGGCGAGCTGGGCCCGTGTTTGCGCGCATGTTGGAACGCAGGGTTGGTAACACCGACATGATTGAACACGCCGTCTATAATGATGCGCATTTTGCGCGCATGCACCTCGCGAATCAATTTTAGAAATAGACTATCCGCAGTGCTCCACTTCCACGTGGCAGGATTGCCGAAATCTTCCTGCGCCCAAATCTCGCGATCGCGTTGGGGATTCGGGCCGAAGTTGTTGTCGATGTGATGATAAAGCTCGGTATCATACTTATGCAGCGTGGGCGCTTCAAACATGGGATTGAGATAAAGCGCATTCACACCGAGCTGCTGCAAGTAATCTATTTTGTCGATGATGCCTTGCATGTCGCCGCCAAAGCGCCGGCGGCCAGCATTACTGTTGAAGCTCTTGCCGTTCGCGGCTTCCCATGGTTGCAAGCGATACCAATCCGCGGTCCACGGGCTTTTTTCCCACGCGGAAACCGTGTCGTGCGGCCACGAGCCGAACGTGTCGCGAAATTGCGGATCATTGTTCGGATCGCCGTTGCGAAAACGCTCGGGAAAGATTTGATACCACACCGCGTCTTTGGCCCACTCGGGCACGGAAGAGGGTGGAGGAGTCGAGGGTTTGCAGGCAAGAATTGTAGAGATGAAAAAGCAGATAACAAGGAGCGAATAATGTGAGCGCAGGAGGAGGTTCATTGTGACCTTTCTTGCAAAGATGAATTACGGCAATGGAAAGCTTGGAATGGTTTTGTCTATTTCTGCCATGACGCGCATGGTTTCCTTCAGCGCTGCGATCACACGTTGGTAATGCGTGAGGTCGTCGTTGTTCAGTACACGGCCTTTGCGGTCCTTCAACCATTTTTCACAGACTTGATAGCCGCCGACTTTGAACGCCCATACGTTTTCAGGCACGTTGCCAAAATACTGCGCTCCGTTTATCCACGCTTTCTTTTTTTCATAATGGACGCGCTCAATGACGTTGTCTCCGGCGATGGGATATGTGCTGATCAAATCGTCCACAGTACGCGACTTGAGCAAGTGCAAGCTCACCAGTTCCGCGCCCTTCGCCGCGAGCTTGGCAAACAGCTTTTTGTCGGAAGTGAGCGGCAGGCGCGGAAAATCTATCTTGAGAAATTCCGCGTAGCGTTCGCGGTAGGTTGGAGAGTGAAAGACGGCGTAGGCGTAATTGAAAACATCTTCCGGGCCGAAAGTTTTTTTCAAATCGCCCTTGCCATCCGGGATGAACTGCAGATTCAATTTCTGCGAGCAGTCTTCGATAAACCTATCGGAGAGATTGGGCCTGCGCCCATTGTCGTAATCAAAGAGCGAAGGAGGAAAATCGCCGTTGGGGTAGAGGTAAAGCGGAAAAACAAAGGCATTATCCAGAGAAGTGATGAAAGATTTGTCGACTGGATATTCGCCTATAAACGCGAAGTTCCATGGTTCTTGTGTACGGGAACGCCGCAATGTAACTAGCGCGATATTTTTTTGATTGTGTACGTGGCCCAAAACTTCACTCCGGTCGCGCTCCAGAATCGCCGAGTCGTAATATGTCCATCGCGTGTCGAAGGGGCGATAGTTGTAACGAGAAAAAGCTTCCGGCTGTCGGCTACGGCGAAGCCTTGTCCGGCTTTTCAATATGTTCCAGCTCTCCGTATTGTGCAAGCCGTATTCTTGCAGCAACTGCGCGTCGGTTTTGTTTTTATCGACAAACTCGGCAATGCGCTTCTGCAAAGTTCTGCGCTCGAACGCAACTGCAAACTCATCGCGCGCCGTCGTGACTCCCAATGAATTGACGGGCATGGCCTCTGTGATTTTCCATCCGCGCTCATATTCCTTGCGCCGCTTTAACTCATGAGGGACAAAAAAATAAGCAGGTGCGAGAGTCGGCAGCGTGGTCCATTTGATTGAGCCGACATGGTTGTTTTCCAAAAAAGCAAATTTGTTTTTACGCTCGCCATATAGATGCGCGTGGTGCATCTGCGCCAAAGCATTCGAAGCCTTCTTCTCCGGCATCTTCACTGCCAGCAAAATTGCTACGCCTTGTTGAATGTCAAAAATGTTTTCGTCTTTGCCGCCTCGGGGTGCGCGTTCTTTTTTCTTGGCATTGCCGTGCAAGTCCAGCACGTATATTTCGTCAAACGTTTTCAATAAATGGTGGCGCATTCCACGAAAGGTCGGATTGTCCAGATAGCTGTGATTCGTAATGAACGCTAAAATACCATGTCCGGTTTTTTGAATGCGCCACTGGGCAAAACGGATGAACTTCACGTAATCATCCTGTAGCCATTTGGGATTCCGCTCACCCAATGGCTGGCCGTCAACGAAGTAGTAATCACGCACCAACTTGGCAATCCACTCGCCTGGATTGACGGAGTGACCGGAATACGGCGGATTGCCCGTGACCACCATGATCGGCGCGCTCTTCTTCACTTGCGCGGCGTCGTTGGCTTCTTGCGAGATGTACCAGCCCAAGTTGCCCAGCGTTTCCGCGGCCGTGACGCCTTCATCGAGCGCATTGGTGAGATAAATTCTCAAACGATCTTCTTTGCTCCACTCATAGCCCAACTCGCGCAACAGCAGGCCGAGTTTGAGATGCGCGATGACATACGGCGCGACCAGCAATTCAAAACCGAACAAACGCGGCAAAAGATGGGCGTGAACGTACTCTTGCCAAGCGCCGCCTTGCTTCTTGTTCATCAGCGTTTCGTGAATAAGCCGCACGACGAAATAGAGAAACGTGCTCGTGCCGGTTGCCGGGTCGAGCACGTGAACGTCTTTATCGGCCAACCCGAGCGTGCGGTCAAAGCGATTGCGCAGCAGCCAATCAACTGAATTGACGATGAATTGTACCGCGGGCTCGGGAGTGTAGTACACGCCGCGACTCTCGCGGAGTTTGGGATCATATGCGGCGAGGAAGGTCTCGTAGAAGTGAACCACCGGATCTTCGGTGCGCGTGCGCTTGCCAAAGTCTTTGAGAATCGCGGCCAAATCGGCGCGGGCTAGCAGCGCGGCAAGATCATCGAGAAACGGCGCGATGGGCGTGTTCTCCAACTCTTCACCCACGTCCAAAAATAATTTGCGGAGAAAACGATTGGCCGAAAGATGTTCATAAGCCGAGGCCCGATTGAATTGGGCGTCGAGGGGAGCGTTGACGCGGGCCGCGAATAAGCCATAGGCCATGGTCTGCGCGTACATATCCGCAAACTCGCTGGCTTTGAGATTGGGGAGCAAATAATCTTGAAAGGTTTTGAATTGTTTATGGAGCGCGCCGCCCTCACCCTCGGTCTCTCTCCCAAAAGGAGAGGGGAGTTCGAGCGCTCCCTCTCCCTTTGGAAGAGGGCCGGGGTGAGGGTCTTCTTCGCGCAGCGTATTGTCGATCAACTCGCGGAGAAGTTTTGCCAATTGCGCCATGCGCTCGGCCAACTCGCGCGGCGTGTCGATAACAGGAATTTCGGTTTGATAAAATGCTTGGAGCAAACGCTCCGTCGCGGCGATGCCCTCGGGGTGATAAAGCAATTCTTTTTCATTGTTGCTCGTAGTAAGTCGCGCGGTGAGCTTGTGCTCTCCGTTCACGTACCAACGGAATTCAAGATAGTCCGTTAGTATGAGATTGTTGAG